>NZ_FKLB01000054.1:0-19939 GCF_900067035.1 Pseudomonas sp. 1 R 17 | reverse complement strand
GCTTCCAGGCGGGCCACGGCGCGCACCAAGGTCGGGCCGGATACCTGGGCACTGCGCGCCGCCGACGCCAGGCTCGTTTGCCCGGCCAGCGCGGCGAACAGTTGCATGTCGCGATAACGTTCCATCAGCCGCGCCGCTGCATCGCCGGGTTCAAAGCTGCGTCCTGGCCGAGGCGATGGCTGAGGAAATCGACAAAGGTGAGGATCTTGGCCGGCACCCGTGGGCTTTTCTGGAACACCACCTGGATCGGCAGCGCTGCCGGTTCAAAGTCCTCCAGGACAATCTCCAGCTCACCCGCCGCCACCGCCGCCGCGACCTGATAGGACAGCACCCGCGTGATGCCCCAACCCACTCTCGCCAGATTGATCGCCGCGTTGTTCGCCGTGACCACCAGGCGCGGCTCCACCGGCACCGCCAATGGCTGGCCGCCCTCGACAAATGTCCACTCGCTCAGCAATTGGCTGGAAGACGAGGCAGCAAGCTTCGTCTCGCGTAACTGCGACGGGTGCCGAGGCCGGCCCTGCTGCGCCAGGTAAGCCGGCGCCGCACACACCACCCGGCGCACCTCACCGACCTTGATCGCCTGCTGCCCCGGCTCATGCAGATGACCGATACGCACCGCCACATCCACCCCTTCGTCGACCATGTTGACCACCCGATCCACCAGCAAGGCATTGATATTCACCAGCGGAAAACGGTCAAGGTACTCGCCCAGCACCGGCGCCACATACAACTCGCCAAACAGTACCGGTGCGGTCACCGTGAGGTGGCCGCAGGGGATCGAATAACTGCCCGCCGCCGCTTCTTCGGCTTCGTCCAGCTCGGCGAGGATGCGCCGGCAATCTTCGAGGTAACGCTGGCCGGCCTCGGTCAGGTGCAGGCTGCGGGTGGTGCGCGCCAGCAGCTGGGTGCCGATGCGCGCTTCCATGGCGGCGATGGCCCGGGTCACGCTGGGGGGCGAGGTGTTCAGGCGGCGCGCCGCGGCGGCAAACCCCTCCTCCTCGGCCACTGCCAGGAACACCTGCATTTCGTGAAATCGGTCCATCGATGCGCCTCAGCAACGTTAATGTGATTGCAACCCTACCGCCGTACGCGGCATGCCCACAAATCCCGGCAAGGCCTCGATACTGGCAAGCCAGGCGCGCACCTTAGGGTAGTCGGCCAGCGACACATTGCCTTCCGGCGCATGGGCCACATAGGTGTAGAACGCAATATCGGCGATGCTCGCTTGCTCCCCCGCCAGGAAGCGGGTTTCGCTCAGTTGCTGCTCCACCAGTGCCAACAAGCCATGGGCACGGCTGATCGCCGCCGCCGCATCCACATCGGCACCGAATACCACGGCCAGCCGTGCGGTGGCGGGCCCGGCGTGCAGCTGGCCGGCGGCCGCCGACAGCCAGCGCTGTACGCGCGCCTGCCCCACCGGGTCGCTTGGCAACCATTGGCCCTTGCCGTATTTCGTGGCGAGGTAGACCAGGATCGCGTTGGAGTCCGCCAGTACGGTGCCGTTATCGTCAATCGCCGGGACCTGGCCGAAACGGTTGATGGTCGCAGTGAAGTCAGCGCTTTTATGCGCGCCTTGCTTGAGGTCCACCAGGATGAACTCGCTGGGCAATCCCAGCAGGGACAGCATCAGCTCGGCCCGATGGGAATGGCCGGACAAGGGGAAACCATAGAGTTTGATCGCAGGCTGGGACATGTAAGGCTCCAAGGGTGGGGTTTTGACACCGGCATGTTCCACCGCTGCGCCGACCACTGGAATCACCAGCTTTTACAATCCAGCATTTCAGCCGGTGAAACAATCACTCGCCAAACAATTCGACGATCAACGCAAACAGCGTGGTCTTCACCGCACTGTCCAACGTGGTCCAGGCCAACCCCGTACGCGCCTGAAACGCCCCCAACGCCAGTGGCCGCGACACACAATTGGCCGGCAACGCCCGCGCGGCCTGCTGCGGCAGTACGCCGACGCCCAACCCGGCGCAGACCAGCGCGAGCATGGTGGTGAACTCGCCCAGTTCGGACGCGATCTGCAAAGGGATGCCCACGGCCTGGATAAATTCGTCGTAGAACCCCGGCGCATAGCGCCGCGCAAGGATGTACACCGGCACGTCGAGCAGGTCGCCGGGCTGGATCGACGCCTGCGCGGCCAGCGGATGATCCATCGGCAGGGCCACGCAGAACGGCTCGCGCAGCACCACGCGGGTCTGCACCCCAGGGTAGGCGGCAGGCAGGCGCATCAGGCCGAAATCCAGGCGATCGTTCTTCAGCGCGGCGGCTTGATCGGGGCCGGGCATGTCCTTGAGTTCCAGCTCGATACGCGGGTAGCGCTGATGCACCGTGCGGATCAACTCGGGTAACAGGTGCGGCAATACCGACGACACAAAGCCCAGGCGCACCCGGCCGATTTCCCCCCGGTTGGACGCCCGCGCCGCCTCCGCCGCCCGCGCGGCCTGGTGCAGGGTCGCCTGAGCTTCGGGCAGGAATACCCGACCGGCATCGGTCAAGGTCACCGAGTGGCGATTGCGGTCCAGCAGGCGTACGCCCAGGCCAGTTTCGAGCAGCTTGATCTGCATGCTCAGGGCCGGTTGCACAATCGACAACTGCGCCGCCGCCCGGCCGAAATGCAGCTCCTGGGCCAGTACCACAAAGGCGCGCAAGTGCTTGAGCTCCATCGATCCTCCCCGGTTATCACGGATATTGATCAGCCGATCATAAATGAACATTGGACCTGCGCCCTACACCGGAGTGAAGTTAAGCCAATCAGCCGTTGTTTTGATTATCACAAGCGCGCCCGGAGAAATAGGCCCATGCAAAGCGTTCTAGACACCTTTCGCCTCGATGGCCGGCTGGCGCTGGTCACCGGCTCCAGTGCCGGTATCGGCCTGGCCATCGCCCGAGGCCTGGCCCAGGCCGGTGCGCGGGTGGTGCTCAACGGGCGTAACCGCAGCACCTTGCGCGACGCGGCCGCGCTGCTGACCCTTGAAGGCCTGGAGGTGCACACCCAAGCGTTCGATGTGACCGACAGCGCGGCGATCCAGGCCGGCGTGGCCGCTATCGAGGAACGCCTCGGGCCCTTGGACATCCTGGTCAACAACGCCGGCATGCAGCGCCGTGGGCCGCTGGAAGACTACAGCGAGCAGCATTGGCGCGAACTGATCAGCACCAACCTCGACAGCGCCTTTCTGGTAGGCCAGGCCGTGGCGCGAGCGATGATCCCGCGCAAGCGTGGGCGCATCATCAATATCTGTTCGGTGCAAAGTGAATTGGGCCGCCCGGGCATCGCGCCGTATGCAGCGAGCAAAGGCGCGTTGAAGATGCTCACCAAGGGCATGGCCATCGACTGGGGCCCCCACGGGGTGATGGTCAACGGTATCGGCCCCGGCTACTTCAAGACCGAGTTGAACGCCAACCTGGTGGCCAACCCCGAGTTCAGCGACTGGCTGGTGCAACGTACGCCGAGCCGACGCTGGGGCGACGTCGCTGAGTTGGCCGGTGCGGCGGTGTTCCTGGCCAGCGATGCCGCGAGTTTCGTCAACGGTCATATCCTCTATGTCGACGGTGGCATCACCGCGTCGCTGTAACCCTGGAGAACCTTATGCACGCCATTGTCTGCCACGCCTCAAAAGACCTGCGGGTCAGCCCCCAGGACGAACCTCACAGCCTGGGCCCCGAGCAACTGCGCGTGCGCATTGCCCGCGGCGGCATCTGCGGCTCGGACTTGCACTATTACCAGCACGGCGGCTTCGGCGCCGTGCGCCTGCGCGAGCCGATGGTGCTCGGCCATGAAGTGTCGGCAGTGATCGATGCCGTGGGCTCCGACGCCGGCCGGTTCAAGGTCGGCCAGCGCATTGCCGTATCGCCCTCGCGCCCGTGCGGTGCTTGCCGTTATTGCCATCAAGGCCTGCCCAACCACTGCCTGGACATGCGCTTCTACGGCAGCGCGATGCCCTTCCCGCATATCCAGGGCGCGTTCCGCCAGAGCCTGGTGATCGAGACGCATCAGGCACATCTTTTGGCCGATCATGTCAGCCTCGCCGAAGGTGCACTGGCCGAACCGCTGTCGGTGGGGTTGCATGCGATCCAACGGGCCGGCGCAGTATTCGGCAAGCGCGTGCTGGTGACCGGTTGCGGCCCCATCGGCAACCTGCTGATCGCCGGCCTGCGCGCCGCCGGTGCGGCTGAAATCGTCGCGGTGGACCTGTCCGCCAGCGCCCTGGCCTGCGCGAAAAAAATGGGCGCCACGCGCACCCACAACATCGCCGACGGCATCGACGCGCTCAAGCGCTACACCGCCGAGAAGGGTTACTTCGAGGTGATGTTCGAAGTCTCCGGCAGTGCCCAGGCCCTGCGTAACGGCCTGGACTGCATCGCCCCACGCGGCGTGCTGGTCACGGTCGGCTTGGGCGGTGAGGTGTCGCTGCCGCTGAACCTGCTGGTCAGCCGCGAGATCGACCTGCGCGGCACCTTCCGCTTCCACAGTGAGTTTGCCCAGGCGGTGGACTTGCTCAATCGCCAGGTTATCGACGTGCGCCCGGTGATCTCCCACACGGTGCCGTTCGAGCAGGCGGTGCAGGCGTTTGAACTGGCGGCGGACAAGACCCAGGCGATGAAGGTGGTGCTGGATTTTGGCGTGGTGGATCAGCCTTGAACCTGTGATGAGCCCTTCGGGGTCAGCCATACTTTTGTGGCGAGCGGGCTTGCCCTAGGCTTTTTGTAGGAGCGAGCTTGCTCGCGAAAAACGCCCAGACAACGCGCTCATTCTCGATAAGCGCGGTGGCCCTGAGTTCTTCGCGAGCAAGCTCGCTCCTACAGTGAATCACTTTCGCTTAACTGAACGCTTAGCGCTCTTGCAAGCGCTCACGCAAAAACCGGTGGCTCCTGGAAAACAACCGCCGATAGGTCAACAACACCGCCCCCACCGTGCCCAACGCCGACGACGCGGCAATCAGGAACATGATCACGATCTGATACCGCACCGCGTCCACCGGGCTTTCCCCCGCCAGCACCTGGCCGGTCATCATGCCGGGCAGGCTGACAATGCCGACCACGGTCATTTGGTTCAGCGTCGGGATCATCCCCGCGCGTACCGCCTGGCGGATCGCTTCCTGCGCCGCCTCCCAGCGTGAGCCGCCGAGGGCCAGGATCATCTCGATGGTGTTGCGCCCCGAGGTCAGTTCCTGGGTCATGCGTTCGATCCCCAGGGACACGCCGGTCAGGGTGTTGCCGAGGATCATGCCGAGGATCGGGATCGCGTACTGAGGCTCGTACCACGGGTGGATGCGGATCACCGCAAACAAGCCCACTGCCGTCACCAGCCACGAACTGCCCCACACCGACAGGATGCTGTCGACCCTTTGCCCCCGGTACGTGCGACGCCCACGCCCCGCCGCCGACAGCCCGGCGATCAGGGTCATTGCGCCCATCAACGGCAGTACCACATACCAGTAGGCGAACGCGAACACCCAGCCCAGCAGGTAACCGATGGCCGACAGTTGCACCACGGTACGCACCGCCGCCCACAGCAACTGGCGGCCCAGGCCCAGGCGCAGCAGCAGGGAGAGCGCACCGTTGACCAGGATCAGCGAAGCGGCGATGACTATGTCCAGGGCGGTGAGATTCTGATAATTCATGGCTGGGCCGCCTCGCTCAACACCCCGGCACTCATCTGCCAGTGGATGTCGCTCATGCGCCGGGCCTGGTCGAGGTCGTGGGACACCCAGACATAGGCGCGGGCATTGTCGCCGGCAAACCAGGCGCTGATCAACGCTTCCACATCGCGGGATGAGGTGGGGTCGAGGGCGGCGGTGGGTTCGTCCAGCAGCAGCACCTCGGGGTTGAGTTGCAGGGTGCGGATCAGCGAGACCACCTGGGCCTCGCCACCCGACAGGTCCAACGCGTTCTTGGTCAAAAAATCCGCCGCCTTACCGGCATGCCCCAGCAAAGTGGTCACCGCTTCCGGGTCGAAGCGACGCTGGCGCAGGGTCTTGAGGCTGAAGGGAAAACGCAGGTTGTCCTCCACCGTGCCTTCGAGCAGCGCCGGGCGTTGGGACAGGTAGCTGATATGGCTGCGGTAGTGCGGAATCTGCGCATCGACAATCGGCTGGCTATTCCACAGCACCTGCCCGCTGGTGGGGGCGTCCAGCAACGCCAATGCGCGCAGCAACACACTTTTGCCAGAGCCGGAGGAACCGGTGATCGACACCCGGTCGGCGCGGTTCAAGGTGAAACTCGTGGGTTGGAGCAACAGCACCTGGCGGCGCTCGTCCATGCGCGTGAGGGCGCGGGTTTCGATCAGTGCACTCATGGACGCGGTGTTCCTCTTAAACCTGTTGGGCGCAATGGTGCGGCAGGCGCGGGAAGTTTTCATGAGAAATTTCAAACTATCGCCACCACTACGGCGAAGGCCTTTTGCTTACTTTTGGGCCTTTCCAAAAGTGAGCCGCCGTAAGGGCGGAACCCATAGCGGCCGTTACCGCAGCAACGGATATGTACCCGGCCCAATCCAAAAAAAAGGTCGGCCCAGAGGCCGCCATCGGGGCATAGGTATCTACACAACTTTGGCTCAACGCTGAACGCCCCGCAGATTGGGCTGTTGTGGCGAGCGGGCTTGTCCCGCGCTGGGCTGCGTAGCAGCCCCAGTAAAGAAGAACGCGGTGTATCAGACACTCTGTAGAGGCTGGTTTTGGGGCTGCTTCGCAGCCCAGCGCGGGACAAGTCCGCTCGCCACAGGGAGATTTGTCAGGATCTGAAAAGTTGTGTAGATACCCATCGCCATCGGGAGCAAGCCCCCTCCCACACTTGACCCCGTGCAACCCAAAAAAGAGTACGGGTTTGATCCCAAGCCCGAGTTGCAATCAAACGCCGCAGTGCCTATATTTCCCGCCTGGCGCTCTCTACGCCACCTTCCGCGGAAAGGGCTGCGCCCAGGACAATGAAGCTCTACCTCATTTCTACGACTCCCAACCTTAAAGCGGAAAAGGTTTGTGCAAGGAGATCGTATGTCGCAACGCCCTGTATCCTCCAACACCGATGGCCGTCTCAACCTTGAGCAACAGCGCAAGCGCGCCAAGGAACTGTTGCGCCAGCTGAAAGCCCAGGACCCCGGCGCCACCCTGTCTCAGGCCCAATGGCAGATCGCCAGGCAACTGGGTTTCAGCAGTTGGCCCAAGCTCAAGGCCCATGTCGACGCCATTGATTTCGCCGCCCGCCATCCCGACTTTGCCGCCAGCGACGAAGCGCGCACCACCCACTGGCGCTGCGGCAATGACATTGCCCATAGCCTTCAGATTGCCGGGTTCAAGGGCCACTTCCACATGCTGAGCGACCCGCTGTGCATGGGGCCGGTTCGCGACATACCCACCGCAGAATTCCGCGCCCTGCGCAGCGAGTTCATCAGCCAGGCCTTTGCCCTGCCCTTAGCGGACGTCACGCGCCGCGTCGACGATGAATACGATCAGCTCCACACCTTGGCCAGTGCCGAGCACAGCGTGCTGTGGTGCGAGGCGGACGCCTATGACCAGTTGTTCCTGATCCGTGCCCTGGCCGGCCTGGAGCAGGCACCGCCCAAGCTGGAGCTGATCGAGGTGGATCGTATTCCCGGTGTCGAGCGCTTTATCGGTATCGGCCAGTTGGCGCCGGATGTATTGGCGTGGCTATGGCTACAGCGGCGCCTCATCGGTGACGATGCGGTGCAACTGGCCAAACAGGCCTGGTCGGCCTATTGCGACAGCTCACCGACCCCGTTGGCCGAGCTTGCCCATGGCAAACACCCGGCCCTGCCCTTGCTGGCGCCGGCGCTGTTGCGTCAATTACAGGAGTTGCCGGGAACACGCGATGGCCTGTCGCTGACCGAGCGCCTGGCCCTGACCTACCTCGCCGAAGCCGGGCCGCTGCCGTTTGGCCGTGTGTTCGCCGAACTGGCGGCCAGGCGCGACCCGCTGCCGTTCCTGGGGGACATGATGTTTCATGCGCTGTTGCGGCCGTTGATCGATGGCGAGCAGCCGTTGCTGACGGAAACCGAGGCGCATCTGGACTGGCCCCGCCGCCCGCTGTCGCTGACCCCCTTGGGCCATAGCGTGCTCAACGGACAGGCGTACTGGCTCGACCATGCCAGCCACGAACGCTGGGTGGGCGGAACGTGCATCAGGCCCGGCCAACCGCACTGGATGATTGATGAGGCCCTGCGCCCCCAGTACAGAACACCGTAAAAAAACAGCCCGCCGTGCATCACCCACGGCGGGCTGTTTTAGTAGTCATCGGCGCCCAGGCTGAAGACGGTGGTGCATCAACGCTGAATCAGGCTAAGGTGCCGCCCACGCGCCCTTTCCCTGCGAGACCTCTGCATGCGACCCCTGATCTTCGCCAGCCTGTGCCTGCTGGCAGGCTGCCAACAAACGCCGCCGGCCAACGACCAGCTCGACGCCGTACTCTGGACCCAGACCTCCATCGAACACGAGTTGATCTATCGCCAGGTCTTCGCCCATGCCACCCGCCAGCTCGACGTGGCGCTGGCCGATCCCAGCTGGGACGCGCTGCCCTTCCCGCCCCGCAACCTGAGCGGCCTGCCGCCGGCGGTGGTGGTGGATATTGACGAAACCCTGCTGGACAACGTGCCGCTCAATGCCCGCGACGTCATCAATAACCAAGTGTATGGCTACGACCGCTGGAACACCTGGGTCGACCAGGCCAAGGCCCAGGCCCTCCCCGGTGCCGTGGCGTTCCTGCAAGCGGCGCAACAAAAAGGCATCACGGTTTACTACCTGACCAACCGCGAGCACAGCCAGGTCGCGGCCACGGTGGCCAACCTGCGCCTGCGCGGTTTTCCGGTGGAGAGCCATCAACAGGTGCTCGCCGCCAGCACGCCTACCGGGCACTGCGAAAGCGCCGGCTACGGCAAGAACTGCCGCCGCCAATGGGTCGCCAGCCATGCTCGCGTGCTATTGATGGCCGGTGATTCCCTGGGGGATTTCGTCCAGGCCGAACGCAACACCCTCGAGGCCCAGCGCAAGGCCGTCGAACCCTATGTGAACTGGCTCGGGCAGCGCTGGTTTTTGCTGCCCAACCCGACTTACGGCAACTGGTACAGCGCGCCCTATGGGGACGATGAAAAGCTGCCGTTCGCGCAGAAACGCCAGCTCAAGCAGCAGGCGTTGCAGTTGCAGGAATAACGCCGGCCTAGTGCAAGCGCCCGCCCAACGGGTACTCGACCGCCAGGCGGATCTGGTTGGCATCCAGCTCCGCCTGGGCCGCATTGCCCCGGTGCACGGCATGGCGCAGGGTAAAGGCGAGATTTTTCGCGGCCCCGGACTGCACCACGTAGCGTGCTTGCAGGTCGCGTTCCCAGTGTTTGCCCCCATCACCGTAGCCGAGCCATTGGTAGCCACCGCCAGGATCCATGTGGCGGCCGTCGATGCCACTGCCGCGGACATACAACGCCGCCAGGCTCAGGCCGGGCATGCCATGGGCCGCCAGGTCCAGGTCATAGCGCGCCTGCCACGAGGCCTCCCGTGGGGCGTTGAAGTCGGACAACGCCACGGCGTTGCTCAGGTAAATCGCCCCGCGCGTCACGTAGTCGAACGGCGTGTCGCCACTGACTTTCTGATACCCCACGCCCACACTGTGGGCACCGAACCGATAGGTCGAGAGCAGGCTCCATGTGGTGTTATCGATGCGCCCCGACAACGCCTTGCCAGTGTCCTGGGTGCGATACAGGTTCAGGTCAACGGTCAGTGCCTGGCCGGGAAACAGCGGCCGGGTGTAGACCGCCCCCAGGTAATGCTGGCGCCAGGTGTCTTCATAGACAGCACTGAACACGCTGGCGTTCAGCCCCTTGATTGCCGTATTGCGCACGCCCACCAAGTCAAAGCGGTCGCCTTGCCTGCCGTTGGAATAGTTGACGACAAACCCTCGGTCATGGCTGCTGGCGTTGCGGTCGGTGCTCTCATTGAAGTGCCCCGCGAACAGGGTGGTGGCCGGCAACTCGCGGCTGGTCAACCACCATCCCGTCGCGGTTTCGGGCAGCAAGCGGCTGTCGGACGAGGCAAACACCGGGGTTTTCACCCGCTGCTCGCCGTAGCGCAATTCGGTTGAGGAAAAACGCAGTTTGGCAACCGCACCACCGCGGCTGAACTGCTCCTTGGGGTGGCCGTCATTGTCCACCGCCAATAGCCGTGCCTTCCCGGCGCGCCCACCGCCACTGTCCAGTTGCCAGGCGGAATAAACGTGCGCATCCAGGCCAAAACCCAGGGTACCGGTGGTGAAACCCGAGGCGTAGTCAGCCATCAGGCCATAGGCCCATTCTTCCGCCAGGTCGCTGCGCTGGGATCGCGGTTTGTAGGCGTTGCGTGCGCCGTTGCTGAGGGCGCCATGCTGGTAGTCGCGGCGGTCGTAGACACTGCGGTTGAGCAGGTTCCACTGGCTGTCCTCGATAAAGCCTTTGGCGGTGTCTTGTTCGGCGGCGAAGGCGAGCAGGCTCTGCCCTCCCAATGCCAATAGCAGGGTGCGGGTCGATAGCATCTTCACGGTTTGACTCCAGAACGTGTCAGGCAAAGGTGTTCCGCAGGACGCAGAACACCGTTGGTTCCGTCAGAGGTATTTGAGAATCGCGATGTCGCGACGACGCTGTTTGAGGTCGGCGAACCAGCGTGTCGGGAAGAACAGCAACACCCCGAGTATCACGCTCCACAACCACACCATCGGCAGGTCGTCAAAACCGTAGTAGGTGCCTTGGTTGGCGCCCCAGATCGCCAGCGCGACCAGGTACATGGCCTTGAGCACGTACAGGTGCAGCAAGTAGAAAAACATCGGCGCCCCACCGTAGATCGCCAGGGTCGCAGTGGCCCAGCGGGCCTGCCACTTCTCGAACAGCGCCAACAGCAGCAGCGACAGGCCCAGGGTGGGCATCAGGAACATCAGCGACGGCGGGTATTTCTTCGCGCTCATGAAGCTCATGAAGGTGCGCAGCGCATCACCGGTCTGCACCCAGGGTTTCTCGCCATACACATTGAGGTAGCGGATAAACACGAACGCGACCAGCAGGCCTGCACCCAGCTTGACCAGGCGCGAGATACGCTCCGCCGACGGCATTGCCTTGCCAAACCACGGGCCGATGCCCCAGCCCAGCAGGATCACACCGATCCACGGCAATATCGGATACGTCGTGCGGGCGCGGGTGAATTCGGTAATGTCGATAAACACCCGCTGATGCAGGATCGACCAGGGCACGAAGAACGGCGACTCCGGCCCGACGCTCACACCGTCGAGCAGGTTATGCCCGGCGACAATCGCCACCCCCAGCACGATCAGCCAGGCGCGTTTGAGGTGCAGCAAACCGGCGAGCACGATCATGCACAGGCCGATACACCAGATCACTTGCAGCCACAACGTCTTGGGTGGGAATTCGGCATTCCAGGCAAAGCACACGAAGGTGATTTCCAGGAACACCAGGAACAGCCCGCGCTTGAGCAAAAACACCGAGGTCTCGCGGGCGCTGTGTTTCTGGTTGTAGAGCCAGGCCGACAAGCCCGTCAGGAAGATAAACGCCGGGGCGCAGATCTCGCTGAGCATACGGGTGAAATACAGGTCCGGGGTGACACTCAAGGCGTCGATCGGGTCGGTGACCTGCCGGTGCAGCAAGAAGGTTTCGCGCACATGGTCGATGAGCATCAACAGCATCACAAAACCACGCAGCGCATCGATAGCCAGCATGCGCGTGGCCGCCGTGAGGTTCGTGCGGGCAAGCGTCGGCGCAACAGTGCCCGCCTGACCGGCCAATCCTGAAGAAAGGGTCATATCAATCACTCATGAAGGAGGCAATGAATCAGGCTGACTTTTTCAGCCTGGCGACTTCCGATGCCGGCAGTTGCGACGGCGCGCGAGGTAACGCCGCCTGGCCTTGCTGGCGGTGGAACGACAACGTCGAACTGAAGCGTTTGACGTCAAACCGCTCGGGCTTGCCCGCCGGATCAAGACGCTCCCCAGGGCTGTTGTCCTGGTACTCGACGGCCACCACGTAAGTGCCCTGCCAGGGCAGCTCGAAGCTGACGTTGCCGGCGGCATCGCTGCGCTGCTTGAAGACTTCACCGGAGGCGGTTTCCAGCATCACTTCCTGGCCCGTCAGCGGCTTGCCCGCGTAGAACACCCGGAACTGCGCGCCGCCCGCATCGGCAACGCCGGTGGGGACGATATCCAGGGTCAGCTCCGGGCTACGGGCCCGCAGGTCACCGACCCAACGCGTGGCCGGGGTCCAGGCGGCTTTCAAGGTCTTGGCGCCTTCATGCACATCGAACATCGGATAGTGCAGGTCTTGCGCCAGCAGCGAATCCTCTTGCCCGGGCTGCTCCGCCAGCAGGAACGCCTGGCGCTGCAGGCTCAACTGCAGCGGTGCCGACCGGTCGGCCATCGACCAGGCCCGCAGCTGCCTGAACCGGTCCATGCCCCCCGGGGTCACCTCCAGAACATTCTTGTCATACTCCCCGTAGTACAAGGCCAATGGCTGGCCGGGAAGTTGTTCGTACCAAATCTGATGCGCCTCGCTGGCGGTCGCCAGCATGAACGCCCCATAACCCAACAGTGCTTTTGCGTTGCTCATTCGCATTTTTTTCGCTCCGATTGGTGGTGTTCAACCCAAGGCTGTCGCGGCTGGAAAACACCGCACAACCCTGCGCTCCCTCACTCTGCGAGCATTACAGCGCAGGCCCTTTTGCGTTTTTCGCCGAATTGCACCCACGGATCGGTGCAGACCACTGTTTAAGGGCCCGAAAAAGTGTTTTATGCGGGTTGCGTCGAGATAAGGCGTTTAGCCAAGACTACGAGGGGGAGTGTCCAATTGGGGTGCAAAAGCAGTGCTTACTTTTGCGCTGTTCAAAAGTGAGCCGCCGTAAGGGCGGAACCCATAGCGGCCGTGACCGCAGCAACGGATATGTACCCGGTCCAATCCAAAAAAATGGTCGGCCCAGAGGCCGCCATCGAGGCATAGGTATCTACACAACTCTTAAAGGCTGACACATAACTCTGTGGTGAGCGGGCTTGCCCCGCGCTGGGCTGCGAAGCGGCCCCAAAACCTTCACCTCGATTGATTCTGGCACTCTTCGGTGACCTTATTGGGGCCGCTTCGCAGCCCAGCGCGGGCGGTTCGACGATTCGACAAGCCCGCTCACCACAGAAGCCTAATTGCCATAGATTCCGTATTCACTGGAAGTTGTGTAGATACCCATGGCCATCGAGGGCAAGCCCCCTCCCACCGGAAAGCGAGCGTGTGTCAGTGCCGCAGCAACTTGCGCAACGGCACACCATCCTTGAGCACCGGTGACTTGATCACGATGTAGCTGAAGTACTTGGAGATGCCAATGTTCTTATCCAACAGGCTCTCGACCACTTCCTGGTAGTGCTGGATGCTGCGGGTCATGAAACGCACCAGATAGTCGTAGCCACCGCTGATCAGGTGACACTCAAGTACCTCGTCCACCAGGCGGATATTCGATTCGAACTTGGCGAAGTCTTCGCGTTTATGGTCGCTGAGGGTGATCTCGGTAAACACCGTCACCGAGTCGGTGATCTTGGCCAGGTTCAAGTGCGCCTTGTAGCTGGAAATATACCCGGCCGACTCCAGCCGCTTAACCCGTTGCAGGCAGGGGCTGGCGGACAGGCCCACGGCATCGGCGAGGCTGACATTGGTCATCCGCCCGTCTTTTTGCAGTTCAACCAGAATACTGATGTCGATCCGGTCCAGCTTGACTTGCCCTTCCATCACGTACCTCTTGACTGCCGTTTGTAAGACAATCTTCTAGCAAAATCAGCGCCGTAAAGACAGCTGATGCTGCGCCACCAGATCCGCCATGCTGTTGATGCAGTACTCCGCCGCACAAGGCGAAGGCTGCCGTGCCCGGTGGCGGCCGATCAAACAGCGGTCCAGCGCCCCGTGTGCGCCGACCGCCGGTCGCGTCACATGCAGCACCGGTTGCAGCTGCGCGCCTCGGTCCGTGAGCCATTGCGGGTCTTCGGCGAGGGAAATGAAATCTTCCGGTGCAATCCCCAATCGCTCGCACAACACCCCGCGGTCCTCGGCATCACGGTCGCCACGCACCAGCAAACGGTAGAACTTGCGCAGGTACAGCATGGCCCCCGGCGCATCCTCGAACAACGACCAATTGCCCGCCGAACGCGCAAAGCTCATGCCCTCCTCCCAACTGGCGTGCAGCCCCCAACTTTCGGCCAGTTGGCGATGGGCAAAACACAACACGCCACTGAAGCCCAGCTCGGCGAAACGCGGGTAGAGCCTGGCAACCTGCGTGTTGAATTCGGCCAGCACCTGATCCTTGGCCGGCTGCCCGCCACGGCTGTCGAGCAGCGGCTGCAACGCCGCCCACACCCCTGAATCGCGATCCACCAGCACTTCATCGCAATCGATCAGCAACGCTCGATAATCTGTCAGTCCCATGTGGGGTCAAGCCTCCAATGCCGCAGTTGGCCCGTAGCGGGCACAGCCTCAGTTCAAGACCCGTGCCAAGGCGCCGTCGAGGATTTCCAGCGCTTCGTCGACCTGGGCTTCGCTGGTCACCAGCGGCGCGAGGAAGCGCAGCACATTGCGATGTACCCCGCACTTGATCACCAGCAAACCACCGGCCCGGGCTGCATCGATCAGGCGTTGGTTGAGGTCGGCATCCGGGGTGCGGGCCGGGTCATCCTTGATCAACTCCATCGCCAACATAAAGCCGGTGCCGCGCACATCGCCGATGCGCGAGTAGCGCGCCTGCAAATCGAGCAACCCCTGGCGCAGGCGCTCGCCCAGTACTTGGCTGCGCGCCAGCAACTGCTCCTGCTCGAACGCATCGATCACCGCCAACGCCGCCGCACAGGCCAGCGCATTACCACCGTAGGTGCCGCCCAGCCCGCCGGGCAGCGGTGCATCCATGATGTGCGCCTTGCCGACCACGCCGGACAACGGCAAGCCGCCGGCCAGGCTCTTGGCCACGGTAACCAGGTCGGGCTGGATGCCCGCGTGCTGGAAACCGAACCAGGTGCCGGTGCGACCGAAGCCGGTCTGGATCTCGTCGAGGATCAACAAGATGCCATGCTTGTCGGCCAACGCTCGCAGCGCCTGGAGAAACTCAGGGGGCGCAGTGAGGAAACCGCCGTCGCCCTGCACCGGTTCGATGATGATCGCAGCCACCCGCTCCGGCGCTACCTGGGTCGCCAGCAACTCATCCAGGGCCTTGAGCGCGATGTCACTGGTCACGCCGCGATAAGCGTTCGGGTAAGGGGTATGGAACACCTCCGGCGCAAACGGCCCGAAGTTCTGCTTGTAGGGCTGGCTCATGCCGGTGAGCGTGGTGCCCAGCAATGTGCGCCCGTGGAAACCGCCACGGAAGGCGATGACCGCCGAGCGATTGGTATGGGCGCGGGCGATCTTCACCGCATTTTCCACCGCCTCGGCGCCGGAGGTGAAAAACGCCGCTTTATAGGCTTCCTGGCCGCCGATCATTTCACACAGGCGCTGGGCCAGGTCGAGGTAAGGCTGGTAGGCCACCACCTGGAAGCAGGCATGGGAAACCTTCTGCAACTGGGCCTGCACGGCGGCGACCACCTTGGGGTGGTTATGGCCGATGTTGAGCACGCCGATACCGCCGACGAAGTCCAGGTAACGCTTGCCATCCACGTCCCACAATTCGGCGCCCTGGGCGCGATCGATCACCAGCGGGTGCGCGGTCACCAGGCCACGGGGCACGAACTGCTCGCGCTGACGGAGCAAATGAGGGGTTTCGTCGACTTTGCTATTCATGGCATTTCCCATCGTGAGTCCGGCAACCGGAAGGTGGTTGCGATGCAGTCCAGAGTACGGCCTGCGGGCAACCAACTACGCCGAACTTGCCCCGTGAGAAATTCGGATCAACTGTTTTCGCCCCGCGTTTCAACAGATCCTGCGCCGGGCTTTGGGCGATGATGATGCTTCCGTTTATCCAGCAGGAAATGCCCATGGCCTTGCTCTACAAAGCTGACCCGGTGCGCGGCCGACACTGGCAGGCACTGTTCGCCCAACACGCGCCGGATATCGAGTGGCGCACCTGGCCCGACCTCGGCAACCCCGCCGAGGTCGACTACCTGGCCGCCTGGCAGGCACCGGAAGATCTGGCCCGCGTGCTGCCCAACCTGAAGGTGTTGTTCGCCTTGTCGGCCGGTGTCGATCAGTTGGACCTTGATCGCCTGCCTGCGGGCCTGCCGGTGGTGCGCCTGCTGGACCCGGGCATCACCCGCGGCATGTGCGAGTACGCCAGTTGGGCGGTGCTGAGTCTGCACCGCGACATGCTGCGCTATCGCCAGCAGCAGGTGGCGCGCTGTTGGCAGGCGCACCTGTTGCAGCCAGCTGCGAACCGGCGTGTGGGCGTGATGGGGTTGGGTGCCCAGGCCCAGCAGATCCTGGCGACCTTGGCACCCCTGGGCTTTGCCCTGTCCGGCTGGGCGCGCAGTGCGCACCAGGTGCCGGGGGTGGAGTGTTATGCAGGGGAAGCGCAACTCCCGGCGTTTCTTAGCCAGTGCGATATTTTGCTGTGCGTGTTGCCGTTGACGGAGCAGACCCAGGGGATCCTGGACCGGCGCTTGTTTGCGCAACTGCCACGGGGGGCGGGGTTGGTGAATATGGGCCGTGGGGGGCACCTGGTTGAAGAGGATTTGCTCGAGGCGCTGGAGAGTGGGCAGTTGAGTGGGGCGGTGCTGGATGTGCTGCGGGAAGAGCCGGCGGCACCGGAGCATCCGTTCTGGGGGCATCCGCAGGTGTTGTTGACGCCGCATATTGCGGCTATGACCCAGCCGGAGAGTGCGTTTGGGGTGTTGTTGGAGAATATTCGGCGGTTTGAGCGGGGGGAGGAGATGGTGGGTGAGGTGGATCGGTTGCGGGGGTACTGAGTACATATCCGTTGCTGCGGTAACGGCTGCCTATGGTTCCGCTCTTACAGCGGCTCACTTTTGGAAAGGCCCAAAAGTAAGCAAAAGGCCATCACCCCACCACTCGGTACCTCGCCTAGGCTCGGTATGCCCGAACGCAGGCTTGAATCCGTGGGCCGCCGTCATGGGCCGTCCCTGGCCCAGGACGGCTAACCCGGCGTCCTGCCGGGTTACCCACGGATTCAAGCCTGCGTTCGGCCAGCGTGGTTAACGGGGCGCCTGAGATCAAGATCAAAAGCCAGAGCCAGAGCCAGAGCAGATCAAAAGATTGCTGACTTCGTCAGCGGTTAAGGAAGTAGAAGCCACACCGCGTACGCTTCAAAGATCAGGTCGGCTTTAAGGCCGCCTCGCTTTGTTTTTGATCTGGGATCGCCCCGTCAAACACGCTGGCCGAACGCAGGCTTTGGAGCGTGGGTAACCCGGCAGGACGCCGGGTTAGCCGCACTGGGCCAAGGATGGCCCATTGCGGCGGCCCACGCTCCAAAGCCGGAGTGAGGGCACACCGAGCCTAGGCGAGGTGCCGTGTGTTGGGGCGAGGACCTTTTGGTTACTTTTGGGTCCCTCCAAAAGTGACCCGCTGTAAGAGCGGAACCATAGGCAGCCGTTACCGCAGCAACGGATATGTACTCAATCAAAAAGCCGCCCAGCTATCGCAATCCCCACATCCTGAGTCGATCCCCGCCCCCCCAGATCCGGCGTCACCACCCCTTCTGCAATCACCGCCTCAATCGCCCGCAATATCCCATCATGCGCGTCCCGATAACGCCCTTCCCCATTGCCCAAGAAGTCCAACATCAACGCCCCCGACCAGATCATCGCAATCGGATTGGCAATGTTCTGCCCGTAAATATCCGGCGCCGATCCATGCACCGGCTCGAACAACGACGGAAACCGCCGCTCCGGATCCAGGTTCGCCGACGGCGCTATCCCGATGGTCCCCCCACACGCCGGCCCCAGGTCCGACAGGATGTCGCCAAACAGATTCGAGGCCACCACCACATCAAACCGGTCCGGCTGCAACACAAACCGCGCGCACAAAATATCGATGTGCTGCTTGTCCCAAGCTACCTCGGGATAGTTCGCCGCCATCAATGCCGTGCGTTCATCCCAGTAAGGCATGCTGATGGAAATCCCATTGGACTTGGTCGCCGCCGTCAGCTTCTTGCGCGGACGAGTCTGGGCCAGGTCGAAGGCGAACTTGAGAATGCGATCAACCCCACGTCGAGTGAACACCGATTCCTGCAGCACGAACTCATGCTCGGTGCCTTCAAACATCTTGCCGCCCACCGAGGAGTATTCGCCCTCGGTGTTTTCGCGGATCACCACAAAGTCGATGTCCCCCGGCGCGCGCCCGGCCAGAGGGCAAGGCACGCCGGGGAACAGCCGCACCGGGCGGATGTTCACGTACTGGTCGAAGTCGCGGCGGAACTTGAGCAGCGAGCCCCACAGGGAAATATGGTCCGGGACTTTGGCCGGCCAGCCCACGGCGCCGAAGTAGATCGCGTCAAAGCCCTTGAGCTGCTCGAACCAGTCCTCGGGCATCATCTGCCCGTGTTCCAGGTAGTAATCGCAGTGGGCCCAGTCGAGCACTTCGATGCTCAGGTTCAGGTCCCAGATCCTGGCGGCCTGTTCCAGTACCCGCAGCCCTTCGGGCAGGACTTCCTTGCCGATGCCATCGCCGGCAATCGCGGCGATTCTGAATGCCTTGCTCATGGTGCATGCCTCGCAAAAATTCAGTTCAAGCCGCCGATATGGAAGGCTTTGACTTCAAGGTATTCGTCCAGGCCGTACTTGCTGCCTTCGCGCCCCAGGCCCGATTGCTTGATGCCGCCGAACGGCGCGACTTCCATCGAGATGATCCCCGTGTTGAGCCCGACCATGCCGAACTCCAGGGCCTCGCCAAAACGCCAGGAGCGCTGCAGGTCCTGGGTGAAATAGTAGGCGCCCAGGCCGTACGGGGTGGCGTTGGCCAGGGCGAGGGCCTGGGCTTCGTCGGTAAAGCGCATCAGCGGTGCCACCGGGCCGAAGGTTTCTTCATTGGCCAGCAACATCCCGGCGAGGGTATCGCCAAGTACCGTGGGCTGCACAAACTGGCTGTCACCGCTGGGGACGGCGCCGCACAGCAACTGGGCGCCCTGGCTCAGGGCGTCGTCGATATGCCGCGCGACTTTGCTCACCGCTGCGGGGTTGATCAGCGGGCCGATGGTCACGCCGTCGTCCAGGCCGTTGCCGACCTTGAGCTTGCCCACCTCCTCCACCAGTCGCGCCGCGAAACGCGCATAGATACCCTCCTGCACCAGGATGCGGTTAGCGCACACGCAGGTTTGCCCGGCGTTGCGAAACTTGCTGAGCATTACCCCGGCCACCGCCTGTTCAAGGTCGGCGTCATCGAACACGATAAACGGCGCATTGCCGCCCAGTTCCAGGCTCAAGCGCTTGATGTGCTCGGCACTCCGGCGCATCAACAGGCGGCCGACGGCGGTGGAGCCGGTAAAGGAAATCTTGCGCACCGCCGGGTTGCCGGTCAGCTCTTCGCCAATGCCGGCGGGTAAGCCGGTGATCACATTGAACACCCCGGCCGGAATGCCGACGCGCTCGGCCAGCACCGCCAGGGCCAGGGCCGACAGCGGCGTGAGGTCCGAGGGTTTGACGATGATCGGGCAACCGGCGGCCAGCGCCGGCGCGCATTTGCGCGTGATCATCGCGTTGGGGAAATTCCATGGGGTGATGGCGGCGCATACGCCCACCGGTTGCTTGAGGGTCAGCAAACGCCGATCACCGCTGGGCGCGGGCATGGTTTCGCCGTAGACCCGGCGCGCTTCCTCGGCGAACCATTTGACGAAACCGGCACCGTAGCGCACTTCGCCACGGGCTTCGTTCAGGGGTTTGCCCTGCTCGCAGGTCATGATCAGCGCCAGGTCATCGAGGTTGTCGATCATCACCTGGTACCAGCGCTCCAGCAGCGCCGCGCGTTCGGCAGCCGGGCGTGCGCGCCAGGCCG
>NZ_FKLB01000004.1:0-411 GCF_900067035.1 Pseudomonas sp. 1 R 17 | reverse complement strand
AAGTGCGACCTGGCCAACTTCTTCGTCGCCATCGACAAGGCGGTGCTGCGCAAGCAATTGGAGGCCAGGATCACCGAGCCCTGGTGGTTGGCCCTGGCTACGCAGATCCTCATGCACGACCCGCGTGAGGATTACGAGACCCGCAGCCCGGCGCACCTATTCAACCGGGTGCCGCAGCACAAGCGCCTGGTTGCACAGCCTGCACGCCTTGGCTTGCCGATCGGCAACCTGTCGTCGCAGTTCTTCGCCAACATCTACCTCGACGCACTGGACCAGTTCGCCAAGCACACGCTACTCGCCAAGCACTACATCCGGTATGTCGATGACTTCGTGTTCCTGCATGAGTCGCCGCAACAGCTCAACCAATGGCTGGCCCAGGTCGAAGCGTTCCTGCCCAGGCTCGGCGCCAAG
>NZ_FKLB01000007.1:0-82639 GCF_900067035.1 Pseudomonas sp. 1 R 17 | reverse complement strand
CTCGGCACGCGCGGGTTCCGGCGCGCGGCCACCCGGGCGCGGCATGAACTGGGTGCGGTCGTCATCATTGGGATGCATCGCGGATTATCCTCGGATCGCCCAGAAGGCCAGGTTCAAGCCCGGGAACTGCCCGGCGATATGGAAGGCAAAACCACCGGAATTGCCCAGTTGCTGCCAATGCTCGCTGCCACGGTCCAGCTCGTAGTAGGTCGAGCCTGCGTGGTACGGCAGTTGGCGCGGCGCCACCGGCAACGGCAGCAAGGTGATGCCCGGCAGTTGCAGGTTGACCAGGTCGCGGATGTGCTCCACCGAGCCGACCTTGCTCTGCTGGCCGAAGCGCGCACGCAGGGTTTCGCCGGGCACATCGGCACGGACCACGAGGATGAAGCTGGCGCTGTCGAGCAAGGTTTTGTCGGCCAGCATGGCCACGTGGACGCCGTAGGCTTTCTCGACAATCGGGATCGGCGTGGCCTTGCTGTCGATCAGCATCGACAGGGCTTCGCGCAGGGCCGCCATGACTGGGGCGAAGCTCAGGGCCAGGTCGTCGTGCTGGTATTGCGGGTATTCCTGGGGACGACGGCCTGAAGTGGAAAAGGTCGAGAACTCACCGGCCAGGCTGACCAGTGCGCTGAAAAAGCGCTCCGGGTGCAGCGGGCTCAACTGGCTGAAATGCTGGATCAGAGGCTGGGCGCGGTTGACCAGTTGCAGCAGCATGAAGTCGGCGATCTCCGACGCACCGCCTGCCCCCGAGGCAACCACGCGGCCCGCCAGGGCTTCGCCGCGCTGGTGCAACAGGCCCAGCAGTTCGCTGCGAAACGCGCTCAATGGCTTGCTCGCGGCCACGTCCAGCACGGGCGGGATGTAGCTGTCGTCGAGGACCAGCGCACGGTCGGCGCGTTTTTCCTTGATGCGCACCAGGCCCACGGCGGCGTAGTCACTGATGCCGTCCTGGGCGGTCAGCAAGCGCAGGGCCCGGGAGCCCACGGCCACCGGCGCGCGGTTTTCGAACGGTGCATTGTCATCGCGCACTTCGCGCACCTGGCTCACGTAGCGCGCGGCTTCCAGGGCTTCGCCCTCATCCACGGTGTCGCGGGCCCCCGCACGCTTGAGTGGCAAGGCCAGGTAGACCAGGCCATCGCGCAGGTTGTCGTCGATATTCAGCGGGCTGGGCGCCAGGTCATCCTGGGGAATGTTGAACGGCGTGCCGTCGGGCAACAGGCCGCGCGCCGAGACGATGGCCAGCTTGCCCTGGGCCAGCAGGCCCTGGTCGATCAGCAATTCGGAAAACCCCCAGGCGCCGGCGGACAACGGGCGGCTGCGGGCGTCGATCAGGTTTTCCAGGTAACGGTCATGCTGCTGGAAGTGCTGCGTTCCGATGAACATGCCTTCCGACCAGACCACGCGATTGTTCCAGGACATGGGGAGCTCCGATTGCTTCTTATTGGGCAGGGCTGGATGGGGTGACCACGACGTCGGCGCGCACGGCACGCACATCGAGGCTGATCTGGTATTCGGTGTATTGGCGCGCCGGCACGTTGATCACCGTGCGCCATTGCGCGCGGTCCAACTCGCGATAACCCACCAGCAAGCCGATCTGGCGCGTGGAGGGGTCGAGGTCGCGCTGGATGCTCAGTTGCTGGCCGGGTTGCACCATGACTTCGTCCTGGTCCAGCAGGTCCAGGCCGAGGGTCGATTGCGCACGGTCGGCCAGGGCGAAGTAATCGGAGCGGGCGAAGGTGGCGGCGTTCTTCAGTTCGAAAATGCGCACCCGCACCGGCGCGGCCTGGCCGTTGGCGCCGGGGTTAAGCCCGGCAATCGCGTGGAAGTGCAGCTCGACGGCGGCGGTGTTCACTTCAGCCTCAGCAGCCGTTTCGGGTTTGACCGCATCCTTGCTACACGCGGTCAGCAGCAGCGCGGTGGCGACTGCGAGTAAAAACCTGGGAATCATCCTGCGTCCTCAATGACGTACTTAGCTATCCGTTAATCCGTAGGTTGCGGCGCGGTTTTACCGACGCTGTCGCGCGCTGTGTTCTTCGTAGGCCCGGCTGAATTCACGGCCGAACAGGTCCTGGAAATCTTCCTGGGCCTCGCGGGAAATATTGCTGTAGAGCTCGGTGAACTGCTGCCAGTACTGGGCCTGGCGCGAGCCGGCGAACAGGTTCGACAGCCCGCCGGGCTTGCCCATGCGCTCTTCCAGTTGCGACGGTTCAAAGCGCGTGAGCAAGTGCTTGATCGCTGCTTCCACCCCGGCCATCACCGCCAGTTGGTGGGCGCGCAGGTCATCAAAACTGTCGCGCACGGCAATGTCCGGCGCCATAAACGCCTGGTTGCCGTGGCGAAGCAAAAGCAGTAAAGCTTCGTCGGCATTCGGTGCGAATTTCAACGGATTGTTTTCGGCAGGCTGGATCATGGTCTGCTGCATGCGGAACTCGCCCTTGAGGCTGGCGCGGGCACGCAATACGTCGATCAGGCCTTCGACCATCAGGCGGTAGCTGCGGCCGATGTTTTCCATCTGCGCCTCCGCCTGGGCCTTGTCCAGGCGCAACTGGTCCAGGCCGGCACCGCGCAGGAAGGCTTGCAAGAGATCGGGCGGCTGGGTGGCGGCCACGGGGAGCACTGGCTCGACCACGGGTGGCGGCTGGATGATCGGTGCGGGTGGCGGTGGCGGAGGTGGCGGCGCACTGGCCGACGGCGCCGGCGTGTCGCCAAACAGGTCCCAGTCTTCGGGAATCACCGAGCCCGAGACCACAGGCGTCTCGACCACGGGTACCGCCACCGGGGTCGGCGGGCGGAAGTCGTGTTGTTCGCTGGGGACATGATCGGCCACGGTGGGCGGCGGCACGGCGGTGGGGCTGAGGAAGTCGAACAGGTCCGGCAGCGTGTCCATCGACGAAGCGCCCTGGAATTGCGGGGCAATCACCGGCGTCGGCGCGGGCTTGTTCGCCACGGCGCCCATCAGGGCCTCAAAGCTGTTCGGCGAATCACCGGCGAATGGCTGGCTGTCGATGGCCTGCACGTTGAAGTCGATCCGCGCCTGGATCTCGTAATCGCCGATGCGGATCAACTCGCCATCCTGCAACAGCTCGCTGTTACCCCTGCGCAAACGGATGCCGGCGTTAACCAACTCCACACCGTTTGTACTGTTATCGGTTAAATAATAACGGCCATCTTTGTATTGAATAACGCAGTGCTGCGAAGACACCAGGCGCTCGGGATCAGGCAATACCCAGTCATTATCCGAGCTGCGGCCGATAGCCATCGAGCCCTGGTTCATGGACTTTTCCGAGCATTGCCCGGGGGTAATCTTGTGATAACTAGTGATAGTCAAACACAGCGACATCTTGCCTCCTTGCTGATACTTCGCGCGCAGTCGACCCCAGGGACAGCGACGCCCGGGAGATCCCCATCAGGTCGTGCAATCGACCGTTCAAAACCTGCTGATGCCAGCATGATCGCTGATCTTAACTGGGCTCCATGACAAAAATCCTATGCCGGTGCGTCGTTCGACCCACCAGTCGCGCAGGTTGTTAAGCACCGCACATCTGTCACAGAGGGCGAATAGCTTACCTTGACAAGGCATAAGTACTACACCAAAAATGCACAACTTCTTGAATACCAGTGATGGCACATTAGTGGCATCTTCTTATATGACCAAGAAAACATGCAAAGTTCCTTGCGCAACTAATGCATGCATTGCCCGCCATGTAACGGGCTGATAGGGAGATCAATTTCAGTGGATGTGCCGTTGCTGCTCACCGCCGTTTCCGCGACTTCGCCCTGTGGCGAAGACATGGAATATGACGCGGATTTTCTCCAGCTGGAGCGTGATGCCAAGGGCCAACCCGAGCGCAGCATGGGCGATTCGATCCTGCCCGCCGAGCCGCCGGAATGGCGCAGCATCCAGCAGCAGAGCCTCGACTTGCTGCAGCGCAGCAAAGACCTGCGCATCACCCATTTCCTGTTGCAAAGCTCCCTCGCCCTCCAGGGTGCGGCCGGGCTGGCTGAAGTCCTTACGTTGATCAATGCGCTGCTGCGCGAATACTGGGCCGACCTGCACCCGCGCCTGGATGCCGACGACGATAACGACCCCACCGTACGCATCAACGCCCTCTCCGGCCTGACCAGCGACGCAACCATTCGTCTGCTGCGCGAGAGCATTCTCACGCGCTCGCGCACCTTCGGTCCGGTGAGCCTGCGCGCCGCGTTGAATGCCAGCGGCCTGATGAGTTTCCCCGACGAACAGCTCGGCGCCCAGCAGCTCAACGCCGCGTTTCTCGACAGCGACCCCGAACACCTGCAAGCCACCCGCGACGCCTTGAGCACCGCACGCGCCGCCTGCGAAGCCATCGAGCAGCAGGTCAGCGACCAGGTGGGTTCCGCCCAAGGCGTGGACCTCAGCCTGTTGAAGCAACCGCTCAAGCAGGCGCTGCAGGTGCTTAACCAGTTTGTTCCGAACGGCGCTGCCAGCAGCGAGCCCGAGGCCGTCAGTGACGACAATGCCCCCTCGGTGGACTTCGCCGCTGCCCCCGCCGCACCTCGCCCCAGCGGCGACATCAGCAACCGTGATGACGTGCTGCGCAGCCTCGACAAGATCCTTGCGTATTACACCCGGCACGAGCCTTCGAGCCCGTTGCCTGTGTTGCTGAACCGGGCCAAGCACCTTGTGCACGCCGACTTCGCGGCCATCGTGCGCAATCTGATTCCCGATGGGATGTCCCAATTTGAAAACCTGCGCGGCCCGGACGGCGAGTAAGCCGCTCGACTGCGCAGTAACAACACCGTCGCTCAAGCGACCAGGAGCAGCAACGTGGCGAAGCAAAGTTCTCAGAAATTCATCGCGCGCAACCGCGCGCCTCGAGTGCAGATCGAGTACGACGTCGAGCTCTACGGCGCCGAGAAAAAGGTCCAGCTGCCCTTCGTGATGGGTGTGATGGCCGACCTCGCCGGCAAGCCTGCCGAGCCTCTTCTGCCTGTGGCCGACCGCAAGTTCCTTGAAGTGGACGTCGACAACTTCGACTCGCGCCTCAAGGCCATGCAGCCGCGCGTGGCGTTCCACGTACCCAACGAGCTGACCGGCGAAGGCAACCTGAGCCTGGACATCACCTTCGAAAGCATGGACGACTTCAGCCCGGCCGCCGTGGCCCGCAAGGTCGACTCGCTCAAGCAACTGCTCGAAGCCCGCACCCAGCTGGCCAACCTGCTGACCTACATGGACGGCAAGACTGGCGCTGAAGAAATCATCATGAAGGCGATCAAGGACCCGGCACTGCTCCAGGCACTTGCCAGTGCGCCTAAGCCTGCAGGGGACCAGTAATCATGACTGACAATACCGCCCGCGAAGGCGCCCAGAGCCTGGGTGCAACCGAGGAAACCAGCGAGTTCGCATCCTTGCTGATGCAGGAATTCAAGCCCAAGACCGAGCGTGCCCGCGAAGCCGTGGAAACCGCCGTGCGCACCCTGGCCGAACAGGCCCTGGCGCAAACCGACCTGGTGTCCAACGACGCGATCAAATCGATCGAATCGATCATCGCCGCCATCGACGCCAAGCTCACCGCCCAGGTCAACCAGATCATCCACCACCAGGATTTCCAGCAGCTGGAAAGCGCCTGGCGTGGCCTGCACTACCTGGTCAATAACACCGAGAGCGATGAGCAGCTGAAGATTCGCGTGCTCAACATCTCCAAGCCGGACCTGCACAAGACCCTGAAGAAATTCAAGGGCACCGCGTGGGACCAGAGCCCGCTCTTCAAGAAGATGTACGAAGAAGAGTACGGCCAGTTCGGCGGCGAACCGTACGGCTGCCTGGTAGGCGACTACTACTTCGACCAGTCGCCACCGGACGTGGAACTGCTGGGCGAGCTGTCGAAAGTCTGCGCCGCCATGCACGCCCCGTTCATTGCTGCGGCATCGCCGACCGTGATGGGCATGGGCTCGTGGCAGGAACTGTCGAACCCGCGCGACCTGACCAAGATCTTCACCACCCCGGAATACGCCGGCTGGCGCTCGCTGCGTGAATCGGAAGACTCGCGCTACATCGGCCTGACCATGCCGCGCTTCCTGGCGCGCCTGCCGTATGGCGCCAAGACCGACCCGGTGGAAGCCTTCGCCTTCGAAGAAAACACCGACGGCGCCGACAGCTCCAAGTACACCTGGGCCAACGCCGCCTACGCGATGGCGGTGAACATCAACCGTTCGTTCAAGCACTACGGCTGGTGCTCGCGCATCCGTGGCGTGGAGTCCGGCGGTGAAGTGGAAAACCTGCCGGCCCACACGTTCCCTACCGATGACGGTGGCGTGGACATGAAGTGCCCGACCGAAATCGCCATCAGCGACCGCCGTGAAGCGGAACTGGCGAAGAACGGTTTCATGCCGCTGCTGCACAAGAAAAACACTGACTTCGCCGCGTTCATCGGCGCCCAGTCGTTGCAGAAGCCGGCCGAATACGACGACCCGGACGCCACCGCCAACGCCAACCTGGCCGCGCGCCTGCCGTACCTGTTCGCCACTTGCCGTTTCGCGCACTACTTGAAGTGCATCGTGCGCGACAAGATCGGTTCCTTCAAAGAGAAGGACGAGATGCAGCGCTGGTTGCAGGACTGGATCCTCAACTACGTCGACGGTGACCCGGCGCACTCCACCGAGACCACCAAGGCCCAGCACCCGTTGGCCGCCGCCGAGGTGATCGTGGAAGACGTCGAGGGCAACCCGGGGTACTACAACTCCAAGTTCTACCTGCGCCCGCACTACCAGCTCGAAGGGCTGACCGTGTCGTTGCGCCTGGTATCGAAGCTGCCTTCGGCGAAAAGCGCGTAAAAAATCGGGACTGGCTCGCTCCCTGTAGGAGCGAGCTTGCTCGCGAAAAACTTGAAGGCGCTGCGTTCATCCAGGATGCCCGCGTCACCGTTGACGACCTTCGCGAGCAAGCTCGCTCCTACAGGGGTCGGCGGCGTTAACAAATACAGTGGCTGAGGCCACACAGGGAGAAAACATGGCTGTTGATATTTTCATCAAGATCGGCGACATCAAGGGCGAGTCCATGGACAAGGCCCACAAGGACGAAATCGACGTGCTGAACTGGAGCTGGGGCATGGCCCAGTCCGGCAACATGCACGTTGGCGGTGGCGGCGGTGCGGGCAAGGTGAACATCCAGGACCTGTCGCTGACCAAGTACGTCGACAAGGCCTCGCCGAACCTGATGATGCACTGCGCCAGCGGCAAGCACATCGACAAGGTCAAGCTGACCGTGCGCAAGGCCGGTGGCGAAAGCCAGGTCGAGTACATGGTGATCAACCTGGAAGAAGTGCTGGTAACGTCCCTGAGCACCGGCGGCTCGGGCGGCGATGACCGCCTGACTGAAAACGTCACCTTGAACTTCGCCCAAGTGATGGTCGACTACCAGCCGCAGAAAGCCGACGGCACCAAAGACGGCGGCGCGATCAAGTTTGGCTGGAACATCCGTTCCAACACCAAGCGCTGATACGCCTACCTCGCTCCGCCGTAGCAGCTGCCGAGCGAAGCGAGGCTGCGTTCGAGGACGAAGTCCTCGCACACCAGGCACTGAGGTTTACCTGATGAAACTCAGTGCCTGCTCTACGACTGCTTCGCAGTCGGACGCAGCCTCGCTTCGCTCGGCAGCTGCTACGGCGGGTCTTTCATTTTCGATATTGTCCGTGGAGCTGCTTTGGTGGTAACTGAAATCGCTTCCCGCGACCGTCTGCAACCGTCCCTGCTGGACCGGTTGACCGACGACGACCCAACCAATCCCAAGGAAAGCGCCGATAAACGCGTGCTGTCCCTGACCCAACTGAAAGCCTCGGTGCTGCGCGACCTGGCGTGGCTGCTCAATACCACGTCGTTGCTCGATGCCGATGCCACGCTGCACACACAGGCAGGCACCTCGGTGGTCAATTACGGCCTGCCGGCGCTGGCGGGCAACAGCGTTTCCAGCGTCGACATCAAGGCCCTGGAAGCCCTGATCTACCAGGCGATTGCCACCTTTGAACCGCGCATCCTGCGCCATACACTGCGGGTGAAGGCCCGCGTCGGCCATGGCGAGATGAATCACAACGCCCTGAGTTTCGAGATCGAAGGCGACCTGTGGGCGCAGCCGGTGCCCTTGCGCCTGTTGCTGCAAACCGACCTCGACCTGGAATCCGGCCATGTGCGCGTAGTGAATGCCGACCAGCGGAGACGCCCATGAACCCGCGCCTGCTGGAGCTGTACAACCAGGAACTGCACCACGTGCGTGAAAGCGCGGCGGAGTTCGCCAAGGAATACCCGAAGATCGCCAGTCGGCTGACCTTGTCCGGTATGGACTGCGCCGACCCGTATGTCGAACGCCTGCTTGAGGGCTTTGCCTACCTCACTGCCCGCGTACAGCTCAAACTCGACGCCGAGTACCCGACCTTCACCCACAACCTGCTGGAAATCGCCTACCCGCACTACCTGGCGCCGACACCGTCGATGACCGTGGTGCAATTGCACACCGACCCCGATGAAGGCTCCCTGGCCAGCGGCTTCCCGCTGCCGCGCGACACCGTGTTGCGCGCCGCATTGGGCCGCGAAACCCAGACCTGCTGCGAGTACCGCACCGCGCACCCGGTGACGTTGTGGCCGTTACAGGTCAGCAACGCCGAGTACTTCGGCAACCCCGCCGCCGTGCTCGGACGCCTGGCCGCCAGCGAGCCGAAAGCCAAGGCCGGCTTGCGCCTGACCCTGCGCACCGGCGCCGAATTGCCGTTCAACAGCCTCGACCTGGACAACCTGCCGCTGTACCTCAGCGGTGCCGACGAGCAACCGTTCCGCCTTTATGAACAACTGCTGGGCAATGCCTGCGCAGTGTTTGCACGCAAGCCCGGTGGCGATTGGGTCGAGCGCCTGCCCCAGGACGCGCTGCGCTCGCGGGGTTTCGACGACGCCGATGCGGCCATGCCGGTCGTCGCGCGCGCATTCCAGGGCTATCGCCTGTTGCAGGAATACTTCGCCCTGCCCCACCGCTTCCTGTTCGTCGAATTCGCCGAGCTGAGCCGCGCGGTCAAGCGTTGCGACGGCCAGGAGCTGGAACTGATCGTGCTGTTCGACCGTCACGAGCCAAGCCTGGAAGGCAGCGTCGGCGCGGCGCAGTTCCTGCCGTTCTGCACCCCGGCGATCAACCTGTTCCCGAAACGCGTGGACCGCATCCACTTGTCCGACCGAGTCAACGAGCACCACGTGATCGCCGACCGCACACGGCCGATGGATTTCGAGATTCATTCGTTGAGCGGCATCACCGGCCACGGCACCGGGCCAGAGCAGCCCTTTTTACCGTTCTATGCGGTCCGCGATCCATCCCGTTATGGCCGCGACCAGGCGTACTACACCGTGCGCCGCGAGCCACGGGTGTTGTCCAGCGACCAGCGCCGCAACGGCCCGCGCTCCACCTATGTGGGCAGCGAAACCTTTGTCAGCCTGGTCGACAGCCGCCAGGCGCCGTATCGCCACGACCTGCGCCAACTCGGCGTGACCGCGCTGTGCACCAACCGCGACCTGCCGTTGTTCATGAGCGTGGGCAACGGCAAGACCGACTTCACCCTGGCCGACAGCGCGCCGGTGTTATCCGTGCGTTGCGTCGCCGGGCCAAGCCGTCCACGCGCCAGCCATGCCCATGACGCCAAGGCCTGGCGCCTGATCAGCCAGTTGTCGCTCAACTATTTGTCCCTGAGCGAGCAAGGCCAGGGCGCGGCGGCGTTGCGCGAACTGCTGCGCCTGTATGGCGACAGCAACGACGCGGCGCTGCAATTGCAGATCGAAGGCTTGCGCGACGTCAGCAGCAAGGCCGTCACCCGGCGCCTGCCGATGCCCGGCCCGATTGTGTTTGGTCGCGGCCTGGAAATTACCTTGGAGTTCGATGAAAACGCGTTTCGCGGCACCGGCGTGTTCCTGCTCGGTGCGGTGCTGGAACGCTTCCTGGCACGCTACGTGTCGATCAACAGTTTTACCGAGACGGTGATCCGTACCACCGAACGCGGCGAGATCATGCGATGGAAAGCCAAGCCCGGGCGTCGTCCGACCCTGTGAGTACGTTGGATGCGATGCATCAGGAGCCCTGGGAATACGATTTCTTCCAGGCGTTGCGGCGTATCGAGTGCGAATCGCCCGAGCTGCCGCGCCTGGGCCATTCCCTGCGCCTGGCGGATGACCCGTTGCGCCTGGGGCAACAGGCCGATTGCACCTTCGCCCCGGCCACCCTGGCCTCGGTCGATCCCGGCGGCGACGGCAAACCGGCACGGCTGGAACAGTTCTTCTTCGGCCTGGGTGGCCCCAACGGCCCGTTGCCGCTGCATATCACCGAGTACGTACGCGAGCGCCAGCGCAACAACGCCGACAGCACCAGCAAGCAGTTCCTGGACGTCTTCCACCACCGCCTGCTGAGCCTGTTTTACCGAGCCTGGGCCGAGGCGCGGCCGACGGTCAGCCACGACCGCCCGGACGATGACTACTGGTCCGCACGCCTCGCTGCCTTGAGTGGCCGGGGCATGCCGAGCCTGCTTAACCAGGGGTTGATCCCCGACACGGCGAAGCTGCACTACAGCGGCCACCTGTCGGCACAAACCCGCTACCCGGACGGTTTGAAGGCGATCCTCGGCGAGTATTTCGGCCTGCCGGTGGAGATCGAAGAATACGTCGGCCAATGGCTGGAACTGCCCGAGCGCAGCCGCGTAGGCGTGAGCGCCAACCAGCTGGGGGTGGACTTCTGCCTGGGCAGCCACGTGTGGGACCGCCAGCATAAATTCCGCATCCGCCTGGGCCCGCTCAAGTTGGACGACTACATGGGCATGCTGCCCGGCAGCCAGCCGTTCAACGAGCTGGTGGCGTGGGTGGCCGAGTACCTGGGCCATGAATTGGACTGGGACTTGAACCTGATTCTGCAACAACCCGAAGTACCGGCGCTGCAACTCAATGGCCAGTTCCGCCTGGGCTTCAACACCTGGCTCGGCTGCCCTGCGGTTGATGCCAACGACCTAATCCTGGCCCGGCATTACGCCGATCAAGCCACCACCTCAAGGAATCCAGAGCATGGGTGAAATCAGTCGCGCCGCACTGTTCGGCAAACTCAACAGCGTGGCCTACAAGGCCATCGAAGCCGCCACCGTGTTCTGCAAGCTGCGGGGCAACCCGTACGTGGAACTGGCCCACTGGTTCCACCAGTTGCTGCAACTGCAGGACTCGGACCTGCACCGCATCATCCGCCAGTTCAACGTCGAGCCGGCGCGCCTGGCCCGAGACCTCACCGAAGCCCTGGACCGCCTGCCGCGTGGCTCGACGTCGATCACCGACTTGTCCTCCCACGTGGAAGAGGCGGTGGAACGCGGCTGGGTGTACGGCAGCCTGATGTTCGGCGAAAGCCAGGTGCGCACCGGCTACCTGGTGCTGGGCATCCTCAAGACGCCAAGCCTGCGCCATGCGCTGCTGGGCTTGTCCTCGGAGTTCGACAAGATCAAGGCCGAAGCCCTGAGCGAGCGTTTTGACGAATACGTCGGTGATTCGCCGGAAAACGCCCTGACTGCCAGCGACGGTTTCAATGCCGGCGCCGTGCCGGGCGAGGCCAGCGGCGCCATGGCACCGAGTGCGATGGGCAAGCAGGAGGCGCTCAAGCGCTTCACCGTTGACCTCACCGAACAAGCGCGCAGCGGCAAGCTCGATCCGATCGTGGGCCGTGACGAAGAGATCCGCCAACTGGTGGACATCCTCATGCGCCGCCGCCAGAACAACCCGATCCTCACCGGTGAGGCCGGTGTGGGCAAGACCGCTGTGGTCGAAGGTTTTGCCCTGCGCATCGTCGCCGGTGACGTGCCGCCCGCCTTGAAAGACGTGGAACTGCGCAGCCTCGACGTCGGCCTGCTGCAAGCCGGCGCGAGCATGAAAGGCGAGTTCGAACAGCGTCTGCGCCAGGTCATCGAAGACGTCCAGGCCTCGCCCAAGCCGATCATTCTGTTTATCGACGAAGCCCACACCCTGGTAGGTGCCGGTGGCGCCGCCGGGACCGGTGATGCGGCCAACCTGCTCAAACCCGCCCTGGCCCGTGGCACCCTGCGCACCGTGGCCGCGACGACCTGGGCCGAGTACAAAAAACACATCGAGAAAGACCCGGCCCTGACCCGCCGCTTCCAGGTGGTACAAGTGGCCGAGCCGTCGGAAGACAAGGCGCTGCTGATGATGCGCGGCGTGGCCTCGACCATGGAGAAACACCACCAGGTGCAGATCCTCGACGAAGCCCTGGAAGCCTCGGTGAAGCTGTCCCATCGCTATATCCCGGCGCGCCAGTTGCCGGATAAATCCGTGAGCCTGCTGGACACCGCCTGTGCCCGCGTCGCCATCAGCCTGCACGCGGTGCCGGCCGAAGTGGACGACAGCCGCCGCCGCATCGAAGCCCTGGAAACCGAGCTGCAAATCATCGCCCGCGAGCATGCCATCGGCATTGCCATTGGTGCGCGCCAGAGCAACAGCGAAGCCCTGTTAAGCGCCGAGCGTGAGCGCCTGGCGACCCTGGAAAGCCGCTGGGCCGAAGAAAAAACCCTGGTGGATGAGCTGCTCGCCACCCGTGCAACCCTGCGCGAAAAGGCCGGCGTCGTGGACAGCGGCAACGATGAATTGCGTGCGCAACTGGTCGACCTGCAACAGCGCCTCACCGCGCTGCAAGGCGAAACCCCGTTGATCCTGCCGACCGTGGATTACCAGGCCGTGGCCTCGGTGGTCGCCGACTGGACCGGTATCCCGGTGGGCCGCATGGCCCGCAACGAACTGGAAACCGTGCTCAACCTCGACCAGCACCTGAAAAAACGCATCATCGGCCAGGACCACGCCCTGCAGATGATCGCCAAGCGCATCCAGACCTCCCGCGCCGGCCTCGACAACCCGAGCAAGCCGATTGGCGTGTTCATGCTGGCCGGCACCTCCGGCGTGGGCAAGACCGAAACCGCCCTGGCCCTGGCCGAAGCCATGTACGGCGGCGAGCAGAACGTGATCACCATCAACATGAGCGAGTTCCAGGAAGCCCACACGGTGTCCACCCTCAAGGGCGCACCACCGGGCTATATCGGCTACGGCGAAGGCGGCGTGCTGACCGAAGCGGTGCGGCGCAAGCCCTACAGCGTGGTGCTGCTGGACGAGGTGGAAAAAGCCCACCCGGACGTGCATGAGATCTTCTTCCAGGTGTTCGACAAGGGCGTGATGGAAGACGGCGAAGGCCGGGTGATCGACTTCAAGAACACCCTGATCCTGCTGACCACCAACGCCGGTACCGAGCTGATTTCCCAGGTCTGCAAGGACCCGGCGAACATCCCCGAGCCGGAAGAAATCGCCAAGGCCCTGCGCCAGCCATTGCTGGAGATCTTCCCGCCCGCCTTGCTCGGCCGCCTGGTGACGATCCCGTACTACCCGCTGAGCGACGAGATGCTCAAGGCGATCACCCGCCTGCAACTCAACCGCATCAAGAAGCGCGTGGAGACGACCCACAAGGTCGCCTTCGACTACGACGATGCGGTGGTCGACCTGATCGTCTCGCGCTGCACCGAGACCGAAAGCGGCGGGCGCATGATCGACACCATCCTCACCAACAGCCTGCTGCCGGACATGAGCCGTGAATTCCTCACGCGCATGCTCGAAGGCAAGGCATTGGCGGGTGTGCGCATCAGCAGCCGGGATAACGAGCTGCATTACGACTTCAGCGACGCCGAATAACGACTGTTGGAATGCAATGCAAATATGGGAGGGGGCTTGCCCCCTCCCATATTTCGAACCGGTTCCGTCAGTTATTTAGTCATTTACAGGTTAACCGATGCTATTCAACCAAGCCTCACGCCTGGCCAAGATCACCAGCCCCCTCGGGCCGGATGTGCTGCTGCTCAATGAAATGGGCGGCGGCGAAGAGCTGGGCCGCCTGTTCAACTATGAACTGCAACTGACGTCCCTGGACGCCAACATCGACCTCAACCAGTTGCTCGGCAAGCCCATGAGCGTGGGCGTGCAACTGGCGGACGGCGGCGAGCGGCACTTCCACGGCATCGTCGCGCGGTGCAGCCAGAACATCGACCAGGGCCAGTTCGCCAGTTACCAGGTGACGCTGCGCCCGTGGTTCTGGCTGCTGACTCGCACCTCGGACTGCCGGATTTTCCAGAACCTGAGCATCCCGCAGATCATCAAGCAGGTGTTCCGCGACCTGGGGTTTTCCGACTTCGAAGACGCCCTGAGCCGGCCGTACCGCGAGTGGGAATACTGCGTGCAGTACCGCGAGACCAGCTTCGATTTCGTCAGCCGCCTGATGGAACAGGAAGGCATCTACTACTTCTTCCGCCATGAACAGGACCGCCATGTGCTGGTGCTGGCCGACGCCTATGGCGCCCACACCACGGTGCCGGGCTATGCGTCGATCCCGTATTACCCCAAGGACGAGCAGCAGCGCGAACGCGACCACATGCACAACTGGCACCTGGCGCAGGAGGTTCAGCCCGGCTCGCTGGAGCTCAACGACTACGACTTCCAGCGCCCCAGCGCCAGCATCGACGTGCGCTCGGCCATGCCGCGCCCGCATACCGCCGGCGACTACCCGCTGTACGACTACCCCGGCACCTACGTGCAAAGCGCCGACGGCGAACACTACGCGCGCACCCGCATCGAAGCCCTGCAAACCCTGCATGAACAGGTCGAGTTCGCCGGCAATGCCCGTGGCCTGGGTTCCGGCCACCTGTTCAGCCTCACCGGCTTCAGCCGCCAGGACCAGAACCGCGAATACCTGATCGTCGGCTGCCGCTACTACATCGTCCAGGAAAGCCTGGAAAGCGGCGGCGGTTCGGGTTCGGCGCAGTTCGAAAGCAGCCTGACCTGCATCGACGCCCAGCAAAGCTTCCGCCCGCTGGCCACCACCCACCGCCCCATCGTCAAAGGCCCGCAGACGGCATTGGTGGTTGGCCCCAAAGGCGAGGAAATCTGGACCGACCAGTACGGCCGCGTGAAGGTGCACTTCTACTGGGACCGCCACGACCAATCCAACGAAAACAGCTCGTGCTGGATCCGCGTGTCGCAGTCCTGGGCCGGCAAGAACTGGGGCTCGATGCAGATTCCACGGATCGGCCAGGAAGTGATTGTCAGCTTTCTCGAAGGTGATCCGGACCGCCCGATCATCACCGGGCGGGTATACAACGCCGAGCAGACCGTGCCCTACGACCTGCCGGAGAACGCGACCCAGAGCGGCATGAAGAGTCGCTCGAGCAAGGGCGGCACGCCGGCCAATTTCAATGAAATCCGCATGGAGGACAAGAAGGGGTTGGAGCAGTTGTATATCCATGCAGAGCGTAACCAGGACATTGTTGTCGAGGTGGACGAGAGTCATTCCGTCGGGCACGACCGCAATAAAAGTATCGGCCATAACGAGACGGTGACCATCGGCAACAACCGCCTGCGCATCGTCAAGCAGGAAGACATCCTCTCGGTGGGCCAGAGAAAGACCGACAGCATCAGCCAGAGCTACGTCATCGAAGTGGGCGAAAACCTGCGCCTGGTCTGCGGTGAAAGCATCCTGGAGCTCAACGCCAGTGGGCAGATCAACCTGACCGGCGTGCAAATCAGCTTCTACGCCAGCGGCGATGCCGAGTTCAATACCGGCGGCGTGCTGCACCTGAACAACGGCGGCGGCCCTGGCGCCACGCCCGACGGCCAGGGCCAGAAAGGCGCCATCGACGCCAATATCAAAGCCGCCTTCCCCGCGCCTAAAAGCTCCTGACGAGACCCGTTTGCCATGACGTACCGAATCAACGAATTCCAGTTTCAATTGCCCGCCAGTGAGTTGCAGGACGCGACGATCAATATCCTCAAGTTCCCGGAGTTGGGCACATCCCTGATCGTCAGCCGCAGCCTGTTGGCCGACGGCGAAACCCTGCACAGCAACTTCAACGACCAGCTCCAGCGCCTGGAAAAACAGGTGCAGGATTTGCGCTATCAACCGGGTGTGGACGTGCGTTTGGGCGCCGCGCAGGAGGTGGAAGGCATCGAGCTGCGCAGCCAATTCAACAAGGGCAATGACAAGGTGTTCCAGTACCAGCTGGCCTTGGTGATACCGGGCACGCGCAAGATGCTCGCGTTGAGTTATGTGAAGGCGGACACGCTGGGGGATGCCGAGGCGGCGCACTGGGCCTTGATCAAAAACTCGCTGTCGTTCGACGCTATTTCCTGATGAGTTGCTTGTATGTCTGACGCGTTATGGGCGGCCCGGATGGGCGATGCGCTCTCCCACACTTCGATGATGGCCGACATCCTCGGCGGTGTGCTGGAGGTGGCGGCCAATATTGCGATCACCGCCGTGGCGACTGCGGCGGTGGTTGCCGCCACCGGGATTACCGTGGCCACCGGCGGGCTGGGTTGCTTCCTGCTGGGCGCCGTGGTGGGCACGATTGTCGGCCTGGCCATGAGCAAGACCGGGGCGGACAAAGGCTTATCGAATTTATGCGAGAGCTTCAGCAACGCCCTGTTCCCGCCTACGGTACAGGCGAACATTCTCACCGGTTCCACCAATACCCTGACCAACAGTATTCCGGCCGCTCGCGCCGCTGGCGCGATCAGTTCTCACGTCGCACCCGCCGGCACTGAGCTGGAAGAACCCGCGCCCGAGCCGGAAGCCAGCTACCTGGACATGGCCGAGAGTTTCTTCTCGCAGATGTGGCGCCCCACGGTTGCCACACCTGCGCCCGGCGCCGAACCCAAGCCGCTGGATTTGGTCACGTGCATGAAGCACCCGCCGATGCCGCCGCAGTTTCTGGCCGAGGGTTCGGAAAAAGTCACCATCAATGGCCAGCCGGCAGTGCGCAGCGGTGACCGCAGCACCTGCGATGCAACGGTGGTGTCGTCGGGGCTGATTTCCTCCAACGTGACCATTGGCGGCGGTTCGGTGGTGGTGCGCGAGATCCGCAGCGGCAAGACGCCGGGCGTCGGGCTGGCGGTGACAGCGTTGTTGATGCTCAAGGGCGGCAAGGGCAAGTTCTTCAGCAAGCTGCCGTGCATGTTGATCGGCGGCGCGACCTCGATGGCCGTGAGCAGCGCGATGGGGGCTATGGCCAATGCGGCCATGGGCTCGTCGAACCCGGTGCATGCGGCCACCGGCGCCAAGGTGCTGGGCGGCGATGATGAGCTGGATTTCGTACTGCCCGGCATCCTGCCGATTGATTGGCAACGCTTCTACAACAGCCGCGACGAACGCTCGGGCAGCCTGTTCGGCGCAGGCTGGAGCCTGCCGTATGAAGTGTGCGTCGACATCCAGCCTCACCCCGACGGCGGCGAAACGCTGGTCTACACCGATGAACAGGGCCGGCCTATCGACATGGGCAGTATTCCCCTGGGCGGCGCGGTGTTCAGCGCCGGTGAAGGGCTGGCCGTGCGCCGACACCTCAATGGGCAGTTGCTGATCGAAAGCGATGACGGGCTGTATCGCTTATTTGAGCCTTCCGCCAACCCGGCGTTGCTGCGCCTCAGCCAGCTCGGCGACCGCAACGACAACCGCATCCATGTTGATTACGACGAAGCCGGGCGGCTGATCCGGCTGCGCGATACGTTCGACCTGGTGCAAGTGGAGTTGATCCGCGATCAAGGCCACGTGGTGCGGCTCGAACGACTGTACCCCGATCAGCGTCGCGAAGTACTCGTAAGCTATGGCTACGACGCTATCGGCAACCTGGCTGAGGTCCGCGATGCCACTGGCCAGGTACAGCGACGCTTCAGCTATGATGCCGGCCAGCGCATGGTCGAGCACCAGTTGCCGACCGGTCTGCGCTGTTTCTACGAATGGGCCTTGGTTGAAGACGTGGAATGGCGCGTGGTCCGGCACTGGACCGACGAAGGCGACGCCTACCAGTTCGACTATGACTTGCAGGCCGGTATCACGCGGATTACCGACGGCTTGCAACGCGTCAGTACTCGCCACTGGAACACCCAGCACCAGATCGTTCGCTACTGCGACAACCTCGGGCAAACCTGGCTGTTCGAGTGGAACGACGAGCGCCAATTGCTCAGCGCCACCGATCCACTGGGCGGGCGCTATACGTACAGCTACGACGACGCCGGCAACCTGATCGGCGAGACCGACCCGCTGGGCCGCAGTGACTCGACCTTGTGGCTTGAGCATTGGGCACTGCCGCTGGTGGAGACCGACGCCGCCGACAATAGCTGGGCGTATCGCTACGATCAGCGCGGCAACTGCATCGCCGAAACCGACCCGCTGGGCTACGTCACCCGCTACCGTTATGACGATCACGGCCAGGTCGTGGAGATCATCGACGCCACCGGCAAAAGCAAGAAGCTGCGCTGGAATCCGTTTGGGCAGTTGGTCGAGCATATCGATTGTTCGGGTTACCCGACGCGTTTCAGTTACGACGAGCGCGGTTATTTGCAGGTCATTACCGACCCGCTAGGGGAACGAACAACCTTCACATACGACACGACGGGCAGGATGCTCAGCCAGCAGTTGCCAGATGGTCGCATCGAGTATTTTCAACGCAACGCCTGCGGACAATTGACGGTCCATACCGACCCGTCAGGCCACTCGACTCATTATCAGTACAACCCTCGCGGGCGCATTCGCCAGCGCACGGATGCGCACGGCCGCAAAGTGCAATTCAGCTATGACAGCTACGCACGGCTGCAAGCACTGACCAATGAGAATGGCGAATGTTATCGTTTCACGTGGAATGCCAATGATCGCCTGGTCGAGCAGCGCGACCTAGATGGCAGCGCCCATCACTATGACTACGATGCATTGAACAGCATCACCAGCGTCACTGCTTTACCAGCTCACGACAGCAATGCGCCAGGTATCCCTGAACAGCCTATTGTTCACTATTTGGAGCGTGATGCTGCCGGGCGCCTGGTTGTCAAAATCACCGACGATGGCCGCACGGATTATTTATACGACCTCCTGGATCAATTGATCGCAATCACATTCAAGGACGCCCAGGGCAACGAACAAAAATTGAGTTATCGCTATGACGCCCTCGGCCAGCCACTTGAAGAGCAAAGCTCGGCCGGCAGTTTGAAACATCGCTATGACGAATTGGGCAATCTGACCCAGACCCAATTACCCGATGGTCGCTGGATCAACCGTCTGTACTACGGCAGCGGTCATTTGCACCAGATCAACCTCGATGGCCAAGTCATCAGTGACTTCGAGCGTGACCGCCTGCATCGTGAAGTACTTCGCACACAAGGTCAGATCAGCACCCGCACTGAATATGATCGAGGCGGGCGGTTGCGCGCTCGTGTACGGTATCCAAGTACCCTGCCGCGACCACTGACGGGAATGAGCCCGACATACTTCGACTTTGATCCCAGCGACAACCTGATCGCCCGCCACGAACAAAAAGCAGGAATTGCACACCAACAGTCGTTTCACTACGACGCCACTGATCGCATCATTGCCAGCCAGAATCCAATACATGGGACGCAGGAAAGCTTTGCTTATGACGCAGCGGCCAACCTTCTGGATGGTCCCCTGCCCGGTGTAGGCCTGGTGGTACATAACAAATTAATGACCTACCAAGACAAGCGTTACCGGTATGACAGTTTCGGTCGGCTGGTTGAAAAACGTAGTGCTCGTCGCGCCGTTCAACTATTCAAGTACGACGCTGAAAGCAGAGTGGTCGAAATACGAAATCAGCACGCCGCCAATGAAACCGTCATCACAATGACCTACGACCCTTTAGGTCGTCGGATTACAAAAACCGAACAAAACAGCAACGGTAATACGCTTGGTACCACTCGTTTTGTCTGGGACGGGTTGCAACTGATACAAGAGCATCGTAATAACCAGACCAGCCTTTATCTTTATGAAGATGGGAGCTATGAAGCGCTGGCACGTGTTGATGGCCTGGGCCCACTGCAAAGAATCAGGTACTACCACAACGACCCTAACGGACTGCCGCACGAATTGACGGACCACGATGGGCACCGTGTATGGCAGGCCAGTTATTACGCTTGGGGTAATACCGCCGAGGAAACCAGAGAATCTTCTTACATCGAAGAGCAGAACTTGAGGTTTCAGGGGCAATACTTGGACCGGGAAACCGGTTTGCACTACAACACGTTCAGGTTTTACGACCCCGATATAGGTCGGTTTATCACACCGGACCCCATAGGACTCGCCGGTGGCTTGAACCTCTATCAGTACGGGCCTAATCCGATGGGCTGGTGTGATGCGTGGGGGCTGGCAGGCAGTCCAACCACAGCGACTCATATCACCTACCTGGGCGTCGACAAAGCGACCGGCAAACCTTATGTGGGTTATGCCAGCATGCAAGGCAAGCAGGTAGGTTCAGACGTGTTGAACTATCGCTACGGGTCAAATTTCGATCGCTTTGGCGGCCAGGCACCTCAAGTCCTGCATACCGCCTATGGACAGGATGGCAAGGACACCACACGAGGGCTGGAACAACGAGTGTATGAAGGTTTGGGAGGAAAAGATGGAACCGCCAACGCACAAAATCCGGTCGGCAAAGGAAATGGCCGAAGGAAAGAATACCTAGCTGCGGCGGATAAACATTTGTCTCAGACTGACTCAGGCAAAGCACTGGATAAACGCATAAAAGCCGCGAATAAAACCAAGGGCAAAGCCCCTGCCAAAGTCGCCGGCAAAAGCAGGGGTGCGCGAGCAGGCCGCTGCTCGTGAATATCATCAATGACTATTGAAAATGGAGTGAGCCCATGGCCAAGCGCATCCTCTGGAAGGAAGGCGATCTAGTCAGCCTCAAATTGCGAGATGACTTATACACCGTAGGCCAGATGATCAAAAACTCCGTCATGCGCTTCTACGATGTGAGAAGTGTGGACGGCGCCTGGACCGAGCTTGCGCTGGACAACAGTATGATCCTGTTCAGTGGTTTTGTCGGCAAGGTGGTGACCCAGAGATTGGCAACGGAAAAACTAATTTCCGTCACACCATTTAGCCTTTCGGATCATGAGCGTTATTGGCTCAGGCCCCACGTCAGCTTTGAGGGCGGCTTTCCGTTTCGAGATGCTGATCTTGTTGACCTCGGCATCGGCTGCGATGCTGACTACAGCCTGGTACCTGCACTAAAGGAAGATCTGCAACTTTCTGACAGTCGCGACATTATCGAAAAGTATGAGTTGACCAACATGTGGGGAGACGAGGACCTCACCGACAGACTGTGTCGCTACTTCGATACCGGTGTTAACCGGGATGATTTGAAATTTGAAGTCTTTCCGGGACTCTGGAACGATCGTGAAAGCCTCAGGCCTTTGACCCGACGACTGCCTTTGCCGTTGAGATAAACAAGCAGTGTTTAGGTGATTTGAAGCATTAAAAAATGGGCACCCAACCCAGTCGGCGTGCCCATTCTTCTTACCGCCCCGCCTCCCTTCGAGACGGTACCGCAATTACGGGTTGACGCTGTCTTTGAGCGACTTGCCCGGCTTGAACGCAACGGTGTTGCTCGCCTTGATCTTCACAGGCTCACCGGTTTGCGGGTTTTTGCCGGTGCGGGCGCCACGGTGGCGTTGCAGGAAGGTGCCGAAGCCCACCAGGGTGACGCTGTCCTTGCGGTGCAGGGCGCCGGTGATTTCTTCGAGAACGGCGTTGAGGACGCGGTTGGCCTGTTCTTTGGTGAGATCCGCTTTTTCAGCGATGGCGGCTGCGAGTTCTGGTTTACGCATATGTGAAGCCTCTTTGACGGTTTTTTGTTGTTATGTCCGTGCTGCTCGTCTGTGGAGCAGCGCCCAAAGCGCCGCAGGCTCTACTCTGCGGCAGACGGGAGTGAGGATGGCATGCCCTCGCACGCTCCGCCAGTCTCGCGGCGACCTTTCTCGGGGGAAAAACGTGCTTATTCCGACAGAACGACCGGTATTTACGCCAGCAACGGCGGAAGTTCTTTGTTGAGGGCAAGTTTTTCCATCACGGCGTTGCCGGTCAGCGCGTAACCCAGCAGACGACCGTTGGCGTCGCGGCACAGGGCCTTGATGTCGGCACCCTGGCCTTCGACGCTCCACACCCCTTCGGTGCCCCGTGGCGGCGGGGATACCACCAGCGGGCAGACCGGGGTTTTCACGGTGACCGGCATCGGACCGTAGCTGACGGCCGTGGCGTTACCGGCCAGGGTCTGGGCCAGGGCACGGGCGCAGCTCATCAGCGGCATGACGTACAGCAGGTTGAGGCCATCAACCTCGGCGCAGTCGCCCAGGGCGTAGATATTGGCGTGGGAGGTCTTGAGGTGGCGATCCACCATGATCCCACGGTTGGTCTGCAGGCCGGCCGCCGCAGCCAGGTCGACACGCGGACGCAGGCCGATGGCCGAGACCACCAGATCGCAGTGCACCACTTCACCGTCCGACAGATGCGCTTCCAGGCCGTCAGCGCTGCGTTGCAGGCGGTTGAGCACCGGGCCCAGGTGGAAACGCGCCCCCAGCCCTTCCAGGCCGGCCTGTACCGCTGCGGCCGCCGCCGGGTGCAGCAGGGTCGGCATGACTTGCTCGCACGGCGCCACCAGGTCGATTTCATAACCGCCGAGGATCAGGTCGTTGGCGAATTCACAGCCGATCAGGCCGGCGCCGAGCAGCAGCACGCGGCGCTTGCCGGCAGCGGCGGCGCGAAAGCGGGCGTAATCTTCGAGGTCGTTGATCGGAAAAACCAGCTCAGCGGCGTCGCCTTCAACCGGTACCCGCACGGTCTCCGCGCCCCAGGCCAGGACCAGATCACGATAGACCACCGCTTCTTCACCGATCCACAGGCGCTTGTGGCCGGGGTCGATGCCGCTGACGCGGGTGTGGGTGCGCACTTCGGCCTTGAGTTGCTCGGCCATGGCGCCGGGTTCGGCCATGCTCAGGCCATCGGCTTCCTTGTTCTTGCCAAAGCCGGTGGAGAGCATGGGCTTGGAGTAGGAGCGCCCGTCATCCGCGGTGATCAGCAGCAATGGGGTCTCGCTGTCGAGCTTGCGAAACTCCCGGGCCACGTTGTAACCGGCCAGCCCTGTGCCGATGATCACGACAGGTGCGTTCATTCCTTTCTCCTTGTAGTACGGTTCTGAAACTGAAAATTAGCCGATTTCGATCATTTCGAAATCCATTTTGCCGACGCCGCAGTCCGGGCACAGCCAGTCTTCCGGTACGTCCTGCCACAGGGTGCCCGGAGCGATACCATCATCCGGCCAGCCGTCTTTTTCGTCATAGATCAGGCCGCAGACTACACATTGCCACTTCTTCATTTACTTGCTTCCTCAGGGTCCAGGCAGGTTGGCCGGCGGTCGATGGATCCAGCGTTGCCGCGCGGCTCAGGGCGTTTTGTACTGATCAGGGCCGACAGATGCAAGCTCGATCGACACAAGGCGCCGGGCCGGGCCGGCAAAAGATCAGGACGCCATGGTAAGCTCGCCGCCTCTTTTGCCGCCAATACTGACGCACCGTGCCGCACTCAATCGCCCTTCCCGATGCTTGCCAATGGTTGACCCAGAGCCTCCTGAGCCCTGCGCCCGCGCCCTTGACCCTGAACTGGCTGTTCGACGAAGGCTCGCTGACCCGCCGGTTGACGTGGCTGTCCCACGATGGCTTCAGCGTGACGCCGCTGTTCGAAGGCTGGCAGCCGCTACGCGATGATGAATGCGCGGCGCTGCGCATGCCACCGGCCAGTATCGGTTGGGTGCGCGAGGTGTATTTGCGCGGGCATGGCCAACCGTGGGTGTTTGCCCGCAGTGTGGCGGCGCGCAGTGCATTGCAGGGCGACGGCTTGCATATGGATGAATTGGGCAGCCGTTCCTTGGGCGAATTGCTGTTTTGCGATCGCGCGTTCACCCGCCAGGCCATCGAGGTGTGCCATTACCCTCGCCAATGGCTGCCCACCACGGACCAGGCCGACGGGCTGTGGGCGCGCCGCTCACGCTTCGATCGCGGGCCGCTGAGCGTGCTGGTGGCGGAAGTCTTCCTGCCGGCTTTCTGGCATGCGCTGCATGACCATCCGGAGAACTGCTGATGTATCAACGTCTGCTCAAATCCTTGAACCGCCTGCACCCCCGGGCCTGGGATTTCATTCAGTTGACCCGCATGGACAAGCCCATCGGCATCTACCTGCTGCTGTGGCCGACGCTGTGGGCGCTGTGGATCGCCGGCAAGGGCTCGCCGTCCCTGGCCAATATCGTGATTTTTGTGTTGGGCGTTACGCTGACTCGCGCTGCCGGTTGCGTCATCAATGACTGGGCGGACCGCAAGGTCGACGGCCATGTGAAGCGCACCGCGCAACGCCCGCTGGCCAGCGGCAGGATCCGTTCGAAAGAGGCCCTGGTGTTCTTTGCGGTACTGATGCTGATCAGCTTCCTGCTGGTACTGCTGACCAACGCCACCACCATCTGGTTATCGCTGGGCGGCCTGGCACTGGCGGTCAGCTACCCGTTCATGAAGCGCTACACCTATTACCCCCAGGTGGTGTTGGGCGCGGCGTTTTCCTGGGGCATGCCGATGGCGTTCACCGCCGAAACCGGCCACCTGCCCGCTACCGCCTGGCTGCTCTATATAGCCAACCTGTTGTGGACAGTGGCCTACGACACCTATTACGCGATGACCGACCGCGACGACGACTTGAAGATCGGCGTCAAATCCACTGCCATTCTGTTCGGCGATGCCGACCGGGTGATCATCCTGACCCTGCAAGGCCTGGCGCTGCTGTGCCTGTTGCTGGCCGGCGCACGGTTTGAGCTGGGGAGTTGGTTCCACCTGGGGCTGCTGGCGGCGGCAGGCTGCTTTGCCTGGGAGTTCTGGTACACCCGCGACCGGGACCGGATGAAATGCTTCAAGGCGTTTTTGCACAACCACTGGGCCGGGTTGGCGATTTTTGTCGGGATTGTGGCGGATTACGCGTTTCGCTGAGGTTTTTGCAGTGCCTGGTCGGGCCTCATCGGGGGCAAGCCTCCTCCCACATTTGAATGTGTTCACACATCAAAAGGTGGGAGGGGGCTTGCCCCCGATGGTTTCAGCAGCACCGCGAAATCAGGGCTTGATCACATGCCATGCCCCACCCTTGCCATCACCGCTCTTGTCACCGGCCTTGTGGTCATCCTTGTAGGTGTAGACAGGTTTGCCCTTGTAGGCCCATTGACTGGTCTGGTCATCACGGGTGATCACGGTCCAATCGCCCATTGATTTGTCGGTAGACTCTGCTTTCAGCGGCGGCCAGTTGGTCGCGCACTGGTCCTTGCACACTGACTTGCCATCGGCGTCCTTGTCGAAGGTGTAAAGGGTCTTCCCACTGTGATCCACTAACAGACCGTTCTGGGTCATCGCCGGCTCCGCCGCGAATGCCAGTGTCGGGAGCGTCAACGCCGCCGTGACCAGCAGGGCCTTCCAAGAAAAAGTACTGTGAGTCATCGGAACCTTCCTTTTGTGGTTGTCAGGATTCGGACCCAAAGCGTAGTCCAGAGTGCCCCGAATTGCCCAAGCGACTAAATTACTGTCACACGACTGCAATAATTCCGTTATCTAATGCGGCGCAAGACAGTTAAATGACAAGAGGATTTTCGAGCATGGTTGGCAGGAGCATTCTGATTGTTGACGACGAAGCGCCCATCCGCGAGATGATCGCCGTTGCGTTGGAAATGGCCGGCTATGACTGCCTGGAGGCGGAGAACTCCCAGCAGGCCCATGCCATTATCGTCGACCGCAAGCCGGACCTGATCCTGCTGGACTGGATGCTGCCCGGCACCTCCGGCATCGAACTGGCCCGCCGCCTCAAGCGCGATGAGCTGACCGGGGATATCCCGATCATCATGCTCACCGCCAAGGGCGAAGAAGACAATAAGATCCAGGGCCTGGAAGTCGGCGCCGATGACTACATCACCAAGCCGTTTTCCCCACGGGAACTGGTAGCGCGCCTGAAAGCCGTGCTGCGCCGTGCCGGCCCGACCGATGGCGAAGCACCTATCGAAGTCGGTGGTCTGCTGCTGGACCCGATCAGCCACCGCGTAACCATCGACGGCAAGCCGGCCGAGATGGGCCCGACCGAATACCGCCTGCTGCAGTTCTTCATGACCCACCAGGAGCGTGCCTATACCCGTGGCCAGTTGCTGGACCAGGTGTGGGGCGGCAACGTGTATGTCGAGGAACGCACCGTCGATGTGCATATCCGTCGCCTGCGCAAAGCCTTGGGCGATGCCTACGAGAATCTGGTACAAACCGTGCGCGGCACCGGCTACCGGTTCTCCACCAAGGGCTGAGCCAGCCACTTTCCTTCCTTAACAGCTGACAAGGACGCATGTTTAAGTGAACCAGAACTGGCATGGCACCCTGATCCGCCACATGCTCCTGTTGATCACCGCCTGCTTGTTGGTCGGCCTGGTCAGCGGCTATTACGGCTGGAGCCTGGCCATCGGTATCGGCCTGTACCTGGGCTGGACCCTCAAGCAATTGCTGCGCCTGCATGAATGGCTGCGCCAGCACAAACCCGACGAAGCACCGCCCGATGGCTACGGCCTGTGGGGTGAGGTGTTCGACAGCATCTACCACCTGCAACGCCGCGACCAACGGGTACGCGGGCGCCTGCAAGCCGTGATCGACCGGGTGCAGGAGTCCACCGCTGCGCTCAAGGACGCGGTGATCATGCTCGACAGCGACGGCAACCTGGAGTGGTGGAACCGCGCCGCCGAGACCCTGCTGGGCCTCAAGACGCCCCAGGACAGCGGCCAGCCGGTAACCAACCTGGTGCGTCACCCGCGCTTCAAGGAATACTTCGAGCAGGACAACTACGAAGAAGCCCTGGAAATCCCCTCGCCCACCAACGACCGTGTGCGTATCCAGTTGTACCTGACCCGCTACGGCAACAACGAACACCTGATGCTGGTGCGCGACGTAACCCGCATCCATCAACTGGAGCAGATGCGCAAAGACTTCGTTGCCAACGTCTCCCACGAACTGCGCACGCCCTTGACGGTGATCTGCGGCTACCTGGAGACGCTGCTGGACAACGTCGAGGAGATCAACCCGCGCTGGAGCCGTGCCCTGCAGCAAATGCAGCAGCAGGGTTCACGCATGCAGACCCTGCTCAACGACTTGCTGTTGCTGGCCAAGCTCGAGGCCACGGATTATCCGTCGGACAACCAACCGGTAGCCGTCCAGAGCCTGTTGCAGACCATCAAGAATGACGCCAAGGCCCTGTCGGGCGAGCGCGGGCAGCAGATCAGCCTGGATGCCGACCCGCAGGTGTTGCTCAAAGGCAGCGAGGGCGAATTGCGCAGCGCGTTCTCCAACCTGGTGTTCAACGCGGTGAAGTACACCCAGGACAAGGGCACTATCCGCATTCGCTGGTGGGCCGACGAGCAAGGCGCACACCTGAGCGTGCAGGACTCTGGCATCGGCATCGACGCCAAGCATCTGCCGCGCCTGACCGAGCGTTTCTACCGCGTCGATTCCAGCCGCAACTCCAACACCGGCGGCACCGGGCTGGGCCTGGCCATTGTCAAGCATGTGCTGCTGCGCCACCGTGCACGCCTGGAAATCAGCAGCGTGCTGGGACATGGCAGTACATTCACCTGCCATTTTCCACCCGCGCAGATGACCCGTTCGCGGCTCGTCGGAAATGACGAATAACTCAAACACAGCACAAAACTAAATGTGGGAGGGGGCTTGCTCCCGATGGCGGTGCATCAGTATCAGATATGCTGACTGACACACTGCTCTCGGGAGCAAGGCCCCTCCCACAATTGGAATTGTGCTGTTTCGAATAAGGCATTCCAGGCCCCACCCGGCAGCAACCACTAGGCAAGCGCCCCGTCAGCCGCTACATTGGCCGACTTGCGCCTGCCTTTCAGGCCCTTCTGTCACCCCCTTATTGAACACACGGAACCTGCAAAACCCAATCATGGACCCTTCCCCTGGTATCACCCTCGCCACACTCTTCGCCGATTTCGGCATGATTCTTTTTGCTCTAATCCTGGTACTGCTCAACGGTTTTTTCGTTGCGGCGGAATTTGCCATGGTCAAGCTGCGCTCGACCCGGGTCGAGGCCATCGCCCACACCAACGGCTGGCGCGGGCAGATCCTGCGTACCGTGCACAGCCAGCTCGACGCCTACCTGTCGGCCTGCCAGCTGGGTATCACCCTGGCCTCCCTGGGCCTGGGCTGGGTCGGTGAGCCGGCGTTCGCGCACATCCTCGAACCGCTGCTGGGCGCCGCAGGCGTCGAATCGCCGGAAGTGATCAAGGGCGTGTCGTTCTTTGCCGCGTTCTTCGTGATTTCCTACCTGCACATCGTGGTCGGTGAACTGGCGCCCAAGTCCTGGGCCATTCGCAAGCCCGAACTGCTGTCACTGTGGACGGCGGTGCCGCTGTACCTGTTCTACTGGGCCATGTACCCGGCGATCTACCTGCTCAACGCCAGCGCCAACGCGATCCTGCGCATCGCCGGCCAAGGCGAGCCCGGCCCGCACCACGAGCACCATTACAGCCGCGAAGAGCTCAAGCTGATCCTGCACTCCAGCCGTGGCCAGGACCCGAGCGACCAAGGCATGCGCGTACTGGCCTCGGCCGTGGAGATGGGCGAGCTGGAAGTGGTGGATTGGGCCAACTCCCGTGAAGACCTGGTGACCCTGGACTTCAACGCCCCGCTCAAGGAAATCCTCGCGCTGTTCCGTCGCCATAAATTCAGCCGCTATCCGGTGTATGACGCGGTGCGCAACGAGTTTGTCGGGCTTTTGCACATCAAGGACCTGCTGCTGGAACTGGCGGCCCTGGACCACATCCCCGAATCGTTCAACCTGGCCGAGCTGACCCGCCCGCTGGAACGTGTGTCGCGGCACATGCCGTTGTCGCAGTTGCTGGAGCAGTTCCGCAAAGGCGGCGCGCACTTTGCCCTGGTGGAAGAAGCCGACGGCAAGATCATCGGCTACCTGACCATGGAAGACGTGCTGGAAGTGCTGGTGGGCGATATCCAGGACGAACACCGCAAGGCCGAGCGCGGCATCCTCGCCTACCAGCCTGGCAAATTGCTGGTACGGGGCGATACGCCGCTGTTCAAGGTGGAACGCCTGCTGGGCGTCGACCTGGACCACATCGAGGCCGAAACCCTGGCAGGGCTGATCTACGACACCCTCAAGCGCGTGCCGGAAGAGGAAGAAGTGCTGGAGGTTGAAGGCTTGCGGATCATCATCAAGAAGATGAAAGGGCCGAAGATCGTGCTGGCCAAGGTCCTGCTGCTGGATTGACCCTCAATTGCCCAATGCAAAATTGGGCAATGTCCCGACCGGCTGGTTGAATTCGTAAGGAATCGACACCAGCCCGGCCGCGGTACTCTGTTGCACCACAAAGTGCAGGTGCGGCCCGCTGCTGTTGCCGGTATTGCCCGACAACCCCAGCGCGCTGCCCACCGCCACACGCTGCCCCGGCCTGACACTCACCGAGCCTTGCTTGAGGTGCAGGTACACACCCTGGGTGCCGTCATCGTGCTGCACGCGCACGAAATTGCCTGACGCATCGTTGCCGCGTCCGATCTGGCTATTCTCGATTTTCACCACCACACCGCTGCGTGCCGCGATGATCGGCGTGCCTTCGGGCATGGCGATGTCCATGGCGTAGCGGCTTTTGGCGTCGGTGTGGCTGAAGCTGCCGTTGGGACCTTGGGTCAGGCGGAACGGACCGCCACGCCAGGGCAAGGGGTAACGGTAGGCTTGTTGCGGGTAAACGGGTTTTGGCCTGTAGAGTACCGGCGGCTGTACGCGCTCGACCCTACGTTCCTGGATCACGAACGCCTGGGCGCCGGGGGTTTGCCGATCGCTGAAAAACACCATGCCGTTGGCATCGGTGGATTTGTACAGGGTCATGGCCTGGGTCGAATTGGCGACCAAGGCCAACATGCAGGACAGCAAAAGGCGAAGGAGCATGGCGCGAACCTGCCGGAGTGAATGAACAGCAAGCTAGCAAGGGATCATGACAATCCCGGGGCACGCCCCTTCGGACTGAAAGTCAGGCCCCCGGCACAAAATGCTTCTGCGCCGTACCGCGCGCAATCAGGCGGGAGATGTAGTCGAGCTTCTGCGCATCCTGGTCGATAAAGCGGAAGGTCAGTTGCAGCCAGTCACTGTCCGGCTTGGGTTCGAAGGCGACGATGGCGTGCAGGTAGCCGTTGAGACGCGCCACCTCGGCGTTGTCGCCCTGTTCCAGGTCGAGCACGGCACTTTCCAGTACCTGAGGCAGGACCTCACCGCGACGCACCACCAGCAGCGCCTCCTTGATGCTCAGCGCCTTGATCACGCATTGCTGAGTGCCGCTGGACAGGCGCAACTGGCCCTGGCCACGGCCGCCAGTGGGTGCAGCGCCTGGCGCTTGGACCGGCGGGGCGTTGTTAAGCAGGCCTTTGCTTGGCGCAGACGCAGCCGCCGCAACGGGGGCTGCACGTACGGCTTCAGGCTTGCCACCGGTCAGGGCACTCAGGGAATCATTGCCGAAGGCCGAGTTCATCTTGGTCGGCGCGCTGGCGACCAGGGCGTCGAGGCGACCGACCTTGTGCAGGGCTTGCTTGACCTTGTTCAGCAGTTGCTCGTTGGTGAACGGTTTGCTGACGTAACCGGAAACCCCGGCCTGGATCGCCTGGACCACGTTCTCTTTGTCGCCACGGCTGGTCACCATCACAAACGGCATGGCCTTGAGGTGCGGTTGCTCACGGCACCAGGTCAACAGCTCCAGGCCGGACATCTCCGGCATTTCCCAGTCGCACAGCACCAGGTCGAAGCTCTCGCGCATCAGGATGGTCTGGGCCTTCTTGCCGTTTACCGCATCTTCAAGCTTGATCCCGGGGAAGTAGTTGCGCAGGCACTTCTTCACCAGGTCGCGGATAAACGAGGCGTCATCCACCACCAATACACTGACTTTACTCATCGACCCTTCATCCTATAAAAACTTCGGCACGCAAAACGCCTGACTAATGGCATTTTGCCAAAACTCTGTAGTCACGTTCGGACTTTCTTTTACCCGATTCGCAAAAAATTCAGGCGCCACAAACGAAAACGCCCGACCAGAGGCCGGGCGTTAATTTCTCGGGCAACCTTACTTATCGTCAGGTTCGCCCGGAACATTAGGGATTTGATCGGCTGAACCCTCAACTTCGGCCTTCATGCGCTTGAGACCCATGTGCCGTACGTCGGTACCGCGCACCAGATAGATCACCAGTTCCGAGATATTGCGCGCGTGATCACCGATCCGCTCCAGGGAGCGCAACACCCAGATGATGCTCAAGACCCGCGAGATAGAGCGTGGGTCTTCCATCATGTAGGTGGCCAGCTCACGCAGGGCGGTCTTGTATTCTCGGTCGATGACCTTGTCGTACTGCGCTACCGACAATGCCAGCTCGGCGTCAAAGCGCGCAAAGGCATCCAGGGCATCCCGTACCATGTTGCGCACCTGGTCGCCGATATGACGCACTTCGACATAACCGCGCGGCGCTTCACCCTCTTCGCACAGCTGGATGGCACGGCGGGCAATCTTGGTGGCTTCGTCGCCGATCCGCTCGAGGTCGATCACCGACTTGGAAATGCTGATGATCAGGCGCAGGTCGGATGCTGCCGGCTGGCGACGGGCGAGAATGCGCAGGCATTCTTCGTCGATGTTGCGTTCCATCTGGTTGATCTGGTCGTCGATCTCGCGCACTTGCTGGGCCAGGCCCGAGTCGGCCTCGATCAGCGCAGTAACGGCATCGTTGACTTGCTTCTCCACCAGCCCGCCCATCGCCAGGAGGTGGCTGCGCACCTCCTCGAGCTCGGCGTTGAACTGCGCGGAGATGTGGTGGGTAAGGCCTTCTTTGCTAATCATGTTGGCGTCCTTGGAGCGTCCGGTAAGGTGCGGAGAACCGCAGCGTCAGTGCAATCAGAACCACAGCTTCCTAGCCGTAGCGACCGGTGATGTAGTCTTCGGTCTGCTTCTTCGCCGGATTGGTGAACAGGGTGTCGGTATCGCCGAATTCCACCAGCTTGCCCATGTACATGAACGCGGTGTAGTCGGAAACCCGCGCCGCCTGTTGCATGTTGTGGGTCACGATGACGATGGTGAACTTGGACTTGAGCTCGTAGATCAGTTCTTCGACTTTCAGCGTCGAGATCGGGTCGAGTGCCGAGCACGGTTCGTCGAGCAGCAGCACTTCCGGCTCCACGGCGATGGTGCGCGCGATCACCAGACGTTGCTGCTGGCCGCCGGACAGGCCGAGTGCCGATTCGTGCAGGCGGTCCTTGACCTCGTCCCACAGCGCCGCGCCTTTAAGGGCCCACTCAACCGCTTCGTCGAGGATGCGTTTCTTGTTGATGCCCTGGATGCGCAGGCCGTAGACCACGTTTTCGTAGATGGTCTTGGGGAACGGGTTAGGCTTCTGGAACACCATGCCCACACGGCGACGCAGTTCGGCCACGTCTTCGCCCTTGCGGTAGATGTTGGTGCCGTAGAGGTTGATGGCCCCGTCCACGCGGCAACCGTCCACCAGGTCGTTCATGCGGTTGAAGGTACGCAGCAGCGTGGACTTGCCACAGCCCGACGGGCCGATAAAGGCGGTCACGCGCTGCTTGGGGATGTTCATGCTGACGTCGAACAGTGCCTGCTTGTCACCGTAGTACAGGCTCAGGCCCGGTACTTCGATGGCCACGGTTTCCTGGGCCAGGCTCAGGCTCTGTTTGTCGCGACCCAGGGCAGACATGTTGATGCCGTGGGAATGGGTGTCGTGTTGCATGGTCTCACTCCGTTCGTAGCTGCACGCTTTTAGCTGCAAGCTGCAAGATTTGAGCAAAAGCGGCTTGTAGCTTGCCGCTTGTGGCGAATAGCTTTAGCTGTCCAGCGCCTTGTACTTCTCGCGCAGGTGGTTACGAATCCACACCGCCGACAGGTTGAGCGTGGCGATCACCAGCACCAGCAGCAAGGCGGTGGCGTACACCAGCGGCCTTGCGGCCTCGACGTTAGGGCTCTGAAAGCCGACGTCATAGATATGGAAGCCCAGGTGCATGATCTTCTGGTCCAGGTGCAGGTACGGGTAGTTGCCGTCCAGCGGCAGCGACGGGGCCAGTTTCACCACGCCGACCAGCATCAGCGGCGCCACTTCACCGGCGGCGCGGGCCACGGCGAGGATCATGCCGGTCATCATCGCCGGGCTGGCCATCGGCAGCACGATCTTCCACAGCGTTTCCGCCTTGGTCGCGCCCAGCGCCAGGGAGCCTTCACGCACCGTACGCGGAATCCGTGCCAGGCCTTCTTCGGTGGCCACGATCACCACCGGTACCGCCAGCAGCGCCAGGGTCAGCGAGGCCCAGAGCAGGCCCGGTGTACCGAAGGTCGGTGCCGGCAGCGCTTCGGCGAAGAACAGACGGTCGACCGAGCCACCCAATACATACACGAAGAAACCCAGGCCGAACACGCCGTAGACGATGGCCGGTACACCCGCCAGGTTGTTCACGGCGATGCGGATGATGCGCGTCAGGGTGTTCTGCTTGGCGTATTCACGCAGGTACACCGCCGCCAGCACGCCGAACGGGGTCACGATCATCGCCATGATCAGGGTCATCATCACGGTGCCGAAGATCGCCGGGAAGATCCCGCCTTCGGTGTTGGCCTCCCGCGGGTCATCACTGAGGAATTCCCACACCTTGCTGACGTAGAAACCGATCTTGGTCACGGTCCCCATGGCGTTCGGCTGGTAGGCGTGCACCACCTTGCCGATGCCGATTTCAATTTCCTTGCCGTTGCCATCGCGAGCGGTCAAGGCATCGCGATTGAATTGGGCGTGCAGGTCGGCCAGGCGCGCTTCGATGTCCTGGTAGCGCGCGTTCAGCTCGGCACGATCGGCCTCCATGTCGGCCTGGGCGGCAGCGTCGAGCTTGCCTTCCAGTTCCAGTTTGCGGCCATGCAGGCGGATGCGCTCGAGGCCGGCGTTGATCGCGCCGATGTCGGACTTCTCCAGGGTCTTGAGCTGGGCCGCCAGCTTGTTCACACGGTCCACGCGGGCTTGCAGCTCCGGCCACGCGGCCTCGCCTTCAGCGATGACCTTGCCATCCTGCTTGACGTTGACCAGGGTGCCGTAGAAGTTGCCCCACTCACGACGTTCGATGGTCATCAGGTTCTTCGGCGTGCTCTGGTCCTTCAACCATTCGCCGACGATCCAGGTGAAGTCGTTGCCGTTCAGGTCGCGGTTGCCGACCTTGATCAGCTCGCGGGTCATGAACTCCGGGCCCGCATCGGGCACCGGCAGGCCCGCGCTTTTCAGGCGCTCGCGCGGCACTTCTTCTTTCTGCACCACTTCGCCGATGACGATATGGTTTTCCTGGCCCGGCACGTTGTAGTTGGCCTGGATCAGGTCGGCCGGCCAGAAGTGGCCCAGGCCACGCACGGCAATCACGGCCAGCAAACCAATGGTCATGATGACCGCGATGGACACCGCGCCACCGCTGATCCAGACGCCCGGAGCGCCGCTCTTGAACCATCCATTCAGGGAGTTCTGTTTCACAGACTTCTACCTTTCTTAAAGCGACGAGTATTTCTTGCGCAGACGCTGACGAATCAGCTCGGCGAGGGTGTTCATGATGAAGGTGAACAGCAGCAGCACCAGCGCCGAGAGGAACAACACACGGTAGTGACTGCCGCCGACTTCCGACTCGGGCATTTCCACCGCGACGTTGGCCGCCAGGGTGCGCAGGCCTTCGAACAGGTTCATCTCCATCACCGGCGTGTTACCGGTGGCCATCAGCACGATCATGGTCTCGCCCACGGCGCGGCCCATGCCGATCATCAGCGCCGAGAAGATGCCCGGGCTGGCGGTCAGGATCACTACGCGGGTCATGGTCTGCCACGGCGTGGCGCCCAGGGCCAGGGAACCCAGGGTCAGGCCGCGCGGTACGCTGAACACGGCGTCTTCGGCGATGGAGTAGATGTTCGGGATCACCGCAAAGCCCATGGCCAGGCCGACCACCAGGGCGTTGCGCTGGTCGTAGGTAATGCCCAGGTCGTGGGAGATCCACATGCGCATGTCGCCGCCGAAGAACCAGGTTTCCAGGTACGGGCTCATGTACAGCGAGAGCCAGCCCACGAACAGGATCACCGGGATCAGGATTGCGCTTTCCCAACCGTCGGGAACCCGCAGGCGAATCGACTCGGGCAGGCGACTGAAGACAAACCCGGCCACCAGGATGCCAATCGGCAACAGCATCAGCAGGCTGAAGATCCCCGGCAGATGCCCTTCGACATACGGCGCCAGGAACAGGCCGGCGAAGAAGCCGAGGATCACCGTCGGCATGGCTTCCATCAGTTCGATCACCGGCTTGACCTTGCGGCGCAGGCTCGGGGCCATGAAGTAAGCGGTGTAGATCGCCGCGGCAACGGCCAGTGGCGCCGCCAGCAGCATGGCGTAGAACGCCGCCTTCAGGGTACCGAAGGTCAATGGCGCCAGGCTCATCTTGGGTTCGAAGTCGGTGTTGGCGGCGGTCGATTGCCAGACGTACTTAGGTTCGTCGTAGTTTTCGTACCAGACCTTGCTCCACAACGCGCTCCAGGACACTTCCGGGTGCGGGTTGTCCAGCAGCAGCGGCTGCAGCTTGCCGCCGGCTTCGACGATCACGCGGTTGGCGCGCGGCGACATACCAAACACGCCCTGGCCGTCGACCACCGGATCCACCAGCAGGGTGCGGTGGGCGGTGCTGTGGAACACGCCGAACTTGCCGGAAGCGTCGAGGGCGGTAAAGCCTTTGCGCCGCTCTTCGGCGGTGATTTCCACGATGGGCGCGGTGCCCATCTGGAAGGTACGGATCTGCTTGAAGCGCTGCTCGCCATCCGGGTCACGGGCCATGAACCACTGGGCCAGGCCGCCTTTGGAGTTACCGACGATCAGCGAGATGCCGCCCACCAACTGGGTGCTGGCGGTGACTTCGGCAGTGCCATCTTCCAGTAATTTGTAGCGACCGTTGAGGCTCTTGTCGCGCAGGCTGAACACATCCGCCAGGGCGCGGCCGTTGATCACGTACAGCCATTGCTGGCGCGGATCGATGAAGATCGCCTTCACCGGCTCGGTCATTTGCGGCAGCTCGACACGCTTCTGCTCGCTGGTGACTTCACCGGTCATCATGTTTTCTTCGCGGCTCAGGGTCAGCACGTTCAAGTGCGAACCGGCCGAGCCTGCCACCACCAGCGACGAATCGGTGGCGTTGAGGGCGACATGCTCCAACGGGCGGCCGGCATCGTCGAGCACGATCGGCGTTTCACCGTAGGGGTATTCAATCGCAGGCGTGATGGTCTTCTTGCCGTCCGGGTACGACACCTTATAGGTGTGACGGAACACCAGGGACTGGCCGTTGGACAAACCGAGGATCACCAGCGGGCTGCCCGGCTGGTCTTCACCGATGGAAGCCACGCTCACGCCGGGCGCAAGCGGCAGGTCGACACGCTTGAGTTCGGCACCGCTCGTGACGTCAAAGAACAGCGCCTGGCCCTTGTCGGAAACCCGCATGGCGACCTGGTTCTGCTCTTCCAGGGAGATCAACAACGGCTTGCCGGCGTCCTGCATCCAGGCGGGCGTCAGTGCGTCTTCCTTGGTCAGCGAGGCGCCTTGGAACAGTGGCGCGACCACGTAGGCGAGGAAAAAGAAAATCAGGGTGATCGCACCCAGAACGGCGAGGCCGCCCACCAGCACATACCAACGGGTCAGGCGATCCTTGAGCGCGCGAATACGGCGCTTGCGTTGCAGCTCAGGCGTATTGAAATCAATGCGCTTGGGGGGAGAAGTTGTCGTCATGGTGGAATTGGCCAGATCATTCATGCGCACACCCTAGCGATCCTGTATGACAGAAAGATGACAGTGCAGTGACGCAACAAATCCGCCGCGAAGCAGGGCTGGCAGCGGACTAGAAAATTCGGATGCGGGGCCGGTATTCCGGCCCCGCAGAGGCAATCAGTTGCCTTCTTTCAGACCCAGGTCAGCCAGGGCCTTGGCGGCAACCTTGGCTGGCAGTGGGATGTAGCCGTCCTTGACGACAACTTCCTGGCCCTGTTTGGACAGAACCAGTTTCACGAACTCGGCTTCCAGCGGGGCCAGAGGCTTGTTCGGGGCTTTGTTGACGTAAACGTAGAGGAAACGCGACAGCGGGTATTTGCCGTTCAGGGCGTTTTCTTCGCTGTCTTCGATGAAGTCAGTGCTGCCTTTCTTGGCCAGGGCCACGGTCTTCACACTGGCGGTCTTGTAGCCGATGCCCGAGTAACCGATGCCGTTCAGCGAAGAGCTGATCGACTGCACGACCGAAGCCGAGCCGGGTTGTTCGTTCACGTTAGGCTTGTAGTCGCCTTTGCACAGGGCTTCTTCCTTGAAGTAGCCGTAGGTGCCGGATACCGAGTTACGGCCGAACAGTTGCACTGGCTTGTTGGCCAGGTCGCCGGTCACACCCAGGTCACCCCAGGTTTTCACATCGGCTTTGCCACCACACAGGCGAGTCGAGGAGAAGATCGCGTCGACTTGTTCCATGGTCAGGTGCTGGATCGGGTTGTCCTTGTGCACGAACACGGCCAGGGCATCCACGGCAACCGGGATAGCGGTTGGCTTGTAGCCGTACTTCTGCTCGAAGGCCGCCAGTTCGGTGTCCTTCATCTTGCGGCTCATCGGGCCCAGGTTGGAGGTGCCTTCAGTCAGCGCAGGTGGCGCGGTGGCGGAGCCGGCAGCTTGAATCTGGATGTTGACGTTCGGGTATTCCTTTTTGTAACCCTCGGCCCACAGGGTCATCAGGTTGGCCAGGGTATCGGAACCGACGCTGGACAAGTTGCCCGACACACCAGTGGTCTTGACGTAAGCCGGGATTGCCGGATCAACACCTGCGGCCACCGCGTTGGCGGTCGCAACGCCAGCAGCGACAAAAGTCATTGCCGCCATCAAACGTTTCAGTTTCATGCCTTGCTCCTAGCAGATAGGGATAGTTGGATCGGGGCCAAGTATCGAGAGGCCGTGTGAACACTCTATGTCTGAAATATGACAATTGGATGAAAGGCCAGCATTGGAGATCACACAACAAAAGGAGAGAAGGTCGGGACGTACGAGGAGGTTAGAGCGACTAAGCGACTTCTTGGAAACAAGCTGTAATTGTTATAAAACGCAAGGCATGTGGCGAGGGAGCTTGCTCCCTCGCCACATGGTTACCGGTAAAAGCGCTAAACGGGGTTACCGCCCGCGCTTCCACAGATACCCACCCACCACCATCCCCATCACACACAGGACAGCCACGTAGTAAGCCGGGCCCATCGGGCTTTCCTTCATCAGCAGCGACACCGCCAGCGGCGTCAGCCCGCCGAACACGGCGTAGGCCACGTTGTAGGAAAACGACAGGCCACTGAAGCGCACCACGGGCGGGAAGGCTTTCACCATCACGTAAGGCACCACGCCAATGGTGCCGACGAACAGGCCGGTCAAGGCGTACAGCGGGAACAGCCAGTCCGGGTGGGTCATGAGGCTGTGGTACAGCGTCCAGGAGGTCGCCAGCAGCAATGCGCAACCGCTTACCAGTACACGCCCGGCACCAAAACGGTCAGCCAGGGCGCCGGAGGCAATGCAGCCAAGGCTCAAAGTCACGATGGCCAGGCTATTGGCTTGCAGCGCAACAGTCGGGCTGAAGTGGTAGATGGTCTGCAACACGGTCGGGGTCATCAGGATGACCACCACGACGCCGGCCGACAACAGCCAGGTCAGCAGCATCGACAATACGATGGCACCACGGTGGTCGCGCAGCACGGCACGCAATGGCAGCTCGGCGGCCAGGGTCTTGCGTTGCTGCATCTCGGCGAAGATCGGCGTTTCATGCAGCCAGCGGCGCAGGTACACCGACAGCAGGCCGAACACGCCACCGAGCAGGAAAGGAATGCGCCAGGCGTAATCCGAGACCTGCTCCGGGCTGTAAATAGTGTTGATGGCAGTGGCCACCAGCGAACCCAGCAGGATACCGGCGGTCAGGCCGCTGGTCAGGGTGCCGCAGGCGTAACCAATGTGGCGCGGCGGTACGTGTTCGGACACGAACACCCAGGCGCCCGGGACTTCGCCGCCAATCGCTGCGCCCTGGATGATGCGCATCAACAGCAACAGGACCGGCGCCCACAGGCCGATCTGCGCGTAGGTCGGCAGCAGGCCCATGATCAGGGTCGGCACCGCCATCATGAAGATGCTCAGGGTGAACATCTTCTTGCGGCCCAGCAGGTCACCGAAGTGCGCCATGATGATGCCGCCCAGCGGGCGTGCCAGGTAACCGGCGGCGAAGATGCCGAAGGTCTGCATCATGCGCAGCCATTCGGGCATATCGACAGGGAAGAACAGTTTTCCGACCACGGTGGCGAAAAACACGAAAATGATGAAGTCATAAAACTCCAGCGCCCCGCCCAAGGCAGACAGCGACAGGGTTTTGTAGTCGTTGCGGGTCAGCGGGCGCGACGGTTGCGCACTGCTTGCGGGCACGGAGGACATGGCAAGGCTTCTCTTATAGTAGTCAGCTTGATAAGGACGGCACGCCCGGGACTGGCGGCGGGTCTGGCAAGATAGCAAATCGCTTGTAAAAGCACAGCGCCAGGAGAACAGTTGCGCGCAAAAGCCGCGATACAGCGGCTATTTACCGACCAAATGAGCGTCGGGAGGTCGTCGTGGCGCCAGGGTCTCGATATACTCGGCCCTTGCAAGCGCAAGAACCCCAGGCTTGAGGGGCTGCTGCGCCAAAACGCCGTTGGGTGCCATCCAGCCGATTTGGCAGAGTTTCCCTTTAGCACGCCTTACGAGAAACGTATCGAACGGAGTATGTTTGTGCTGAAACGTTTTTCTAACAGTCGGCTATCCACCTTGCTCCACCTATAAAAGCGTCACGGGTCAGAGGCCCCCCGGCATGATCGAACTCGAACAAGAAGATCCTATCCCGCAAGGCGATCTCGCCCTGCAAATCACCGCGCTCCCGCGTGAAACCAACGGTTTTGGCGATATTTTCGGCGGCTGGCTGGTCGCGCAGATGGACCTCGCCGGTACCGCCATGGCCAGCAAGGTCGCGGGCGGGCGTGTGGCCACCGTGGCCATTGACCGCATGGCGTTCCTGGTGCCGGTGGCAGTGGGCGCGCAATTGTCCTTCTATACCCAGGCCCTGGAAATCGGCCGCAGCTCGATCCAGATGATGGTCGAAGTGTGGAGCGACGACCCGCTGTCCAGCGAATGGCGCAAGGTCACCGAGGCGGTGTTTGTGTTCGTCGCTATCGATGGCAGCGGCCGCACACGCTCGGTGCCATCGCGCGCGCGTTAAACCTCGCGGGGTTTTGACGGTCAATTGCCCCATTGCCTGCCATTGAGAGTGCCTGTTATGCCTACGCCCCACGTTGAGACCGTGAAAGTCGACGAACTGGACTGCTGGCGCATCCGCCATAACGGCGCCGAACTGATGATCGCCCAGCAGGGCGCGCATATCTTCAGTTACGGCCGCGAAGGCGAGCAGCCGCTGATCTGGCCGAACCCTGAGGCGGTGTTCAAGAAGGGCAAGGGCATTCGTACCGGCGTCCCGGTGTGCTGGCCCTGGTTTGGGGTGTTCGACCGCAACCCGCCCAGCGTAAAGGCGATGCGCCAAAGTGATCAGCCTGCGGGCGCTCACGGTTTCGTGCGTACCGCGACCTGGGCATTGGCCGGGACCACCCTTGAAGGTGAAGCGCTGCGGGTGGACCTGCAACTACCGGTTCCTGCAGGCGGCTTCCCCGGCTGGCCCCATCAGGTCGACCTGAGCCTGAGCCTGCTGCTGGACAACCAACTGCACATCCGCCTGACCAGCCACAACCGTGGCAACGACACTGTCACGCTCAGCCAGGCGCTGCACACCTATTTCGCCGTGAGCGACGTACGCAACGTGCAGGTCGAAGGCCTGGACGGCTCGGTATACATCGATACCGCCGATGGCTGGAGCGAGAAAACCCAGTCCGGCCTGCTGCACTTCACTGCCGAGACCGACCGCATCTACCTCGATACGCCCCCGTCGCTGAGCATCCTCGATCAGGACTGGCAGCGTCGCATCCAGCTCACCAGCCAAGGCTCGAAATCCACCGTGATCTGGAACCCCTGGACCGAACGCGCCAAGGCCTTCGACGACATGGCCGACGATGGCTGGCAGGGCATGCTGTGCATCGAAACCGCGAATGTGCTGGATGATGTGGTGAACCTGGCCCCAGGTGAAAGCCACACGCTGGGCGTGAGCATCACCGCTATCGCCCTGTAAACCCAATCGAAAATGTGGGAGGGGCGCACCGCCCCCCACATTGGGTTCAGCGTAAGCTTATAGATCGGATTCCTTTACGACCCGCACCTTGCCCGCATCCAGCGCATAGGCGGCGTCGGCCAAATCGTTATTCACCGTCTCCACCTTCAACGTGCCGGTCACCCACAGCGGCGTGTAGATATCATCCAGCTTCAAACCCTTGGGATAACGCACCAGCACCAACTGGTTAGGCGGCGGTGGCGGCACGTGGATGCAGGCGCCCGGGTATGGCACCAGGAAGAACAGGGTGCTGCGGCCTTTGGCGTCGGTTTCCAACGGCACCGGGTAGCCGCCGATGCGGATGTTCCTGCCGTTCATGGCAGCCACGGTCTTGGTCGAATACATCACCGCCGGCAAGCCTTTGCTCTGCTTCAGGCCACCTTTGTCGGTGAACGTGCCTTGGGCTTCGGGGGAGTTGTGGTCGATCTCGGGCATGGCCTCGAGGGCCTTCTGGTCCGACAGCGGCATCAGGTCGAGCCAGTCGGTTTCCGGCAATTCACCGGCGTGGGCCAGGCCAGAGCCCAGCAGAAGGAGAGTCAACAGGAGACGGCGCATGGAGAGGCTCGGCAAGTACAAGTGGCGAGCATTCTAGCCCTCTGCGCCTGCGCAGCGCAGAGGACTTTGTCGGCTGATTACTTCTTTTTGATCAGGCCGTAGAGCACCAGCAGCACAATGGCGCCGACCAGTGCGCCGATAAAGCCTGCGCCTTGACCCGCCTGGTAGATACCCAGTGCCTGGCCACCGTAGGTCGCGGCCAGGGAACCGGCGATACCCAGCAGGATGGTCATGATCCAGCCCATGCTGTCGTCGCCGGGCTTGAGGAAACGCGCCAACAGGCCGACGATCAAGCCGATAAAGATGGTTCCGATGATACCCATGGCATTTCCCTCTGAATGAAGTGAGCTATGCCAAAGCCTAGACAGGCTTTGGCATCCTGCAATCAGAGGACGGCGATAACCAATGGTTCCCGCCGATCCCCGGGTTATTGCTCGGCGATCAGCGCTTCGACCTTGAGGATCTGCGCTTGCAGCGTTGCGCGGTCCTTGCAGCGCAGGTTGGCGTGGCCGACCTTGCGCCCGGCCTTGAAGGCCTTGCCGTAGTGATGCAGGTGGCAGTCTTGGATGGCGATCACGCGCTCCACCGGCGGTACCACGCCGATAAAGTTGAGCATCGCGCTCTCACCGACCTTGGCCGTGGAGCCCAATGGCAAGCCCGCGACAGCGCGCAGGTGGTTTTCGAACTGGCTGCACTCGGCGCCTTCGGTGGTCCAGTGCCCGGAGTTATGCACACGCGGGGCGATTTCGTTGGCCTTGAGGCCGCCGTCGACTTCAAAGAACTCGAACGCCATCACACCGACGTAATCCAGCTGCTTGAGCACGCGGCTGGAATAGTCTTCGGCCAGGGCCTGCAACGGGTGATCGGTGCTGGCCACGGACAGCTTGAGGATGCCGCTGTCGTGGGTGTTGTGCACCAACGGGTAGAAGCGGGTCTCACCATCCCGGGCACGCACGGCGATCAACGAGACTTCGCCGGTGAACGGCACGAAGCCTTCCAGCAGGCAGGCGACGCTGCCCAGTTCGGCGAAGGTGCCGACCACATCGGCGGCGGTGCGCAGGACTTTCTGGCCCTTGCCGTCGTAGCCCAGGGTGCGGGTTTTGAGCACGGCTGGCAGGCCAATGCTGGCGACGGCGGCGTCCAGGTCCGCCTGGGACTGGATATCGGCGAAGGCTGGGGTCGGAATGCCGAGGTCCTTGAACATGCTCTTCTCGAACCAGCGGTCACGGGCAATGCGCAAGGCTTCGGCGCTCGGGTACACCGGTACGAACTGCGACAGGAAGGCCACGGTTTCGGCCGGGACGCTTTCAAACTCGAACGTCACCAGGTCGACTTCGTCGGCCAGTTGGCGCAGGTGGTCCGGGTCGCTGTAGTCAGCGCGCAGGTGTTCACCCAAGGCTGCCGCACAGGCGTCCGGCGCAGGATCCAGGAAAGCGAAGTTCATCCCCAGCGGGGTGCCCGCCAAGGCCAGCATACGGCCCAGTTGGCCGCCACCGATTACACCGATTTTCATCGTCAACACCCTCAGGCGATACGTGGGTCTGGATTGTCCAGCACGCTGTCTGTCTGCTCGGCGCGGAATTTCTTCAGCACCGCGTGGAACTGCGGGTGCTTGGCGCCCAGGATGCTGGCGGACAGCAGGGCTGCGTTGATCGCGCCGGCCTTGCCGATCGCCAGGGTGGCCACCGGGATACCGGCCGGCATCTGCACGATGGACAACAGCGAATCCACGCCCGAGAGCATTGCCGACTGCACCGGTACGCCAAGCACCGGCAGGTGGGTCTTGGCCGCACACATGCCCGGCAGGTGTGCGGCACCACCGGCACCGGCAATGATCACCTCGATGCCACGGGATTCTGCTTCATCGGCATACTGGAACAGCAAATCCGGGGTGCGGTGGGCAGAGACCACTTTCACTTCATACGGAATGCCGAGTTTTTCCAGCATATCGGCGGTGTGGCTAAGGGTGGACCAATCGGACTTGGAGCCCATGATCACGCCAACCAATGCACTCATCGTCGTGCCTCTTCTCTCTGGGCGCCCGCAGGCGCGTCAAAAAACAACAAGCCACGCGGGAAATCCGGCGTGGCTTGTTGTACGAAATGTGGCCGGTTGGACCGGCCGAAGGCCGCGCAGTATACCGTAATAATCCAGATAAACAGCCCCTGGGATGACCATCTGTCTAGCGGGGCAAAGTGGCGGTTTTATTGACCCTGTAGGAGCGAGCTTGCTCGCGAAGATCGCCAACGATGACGCGGGCGTTCTGAATGGATGCGGCGCTCTCAGGTTTTTCGCGAGCACGCTCGCTCCTACAGGGATCGCATTCAGGTACTTTGCGCCGCGCCACCTTCCAACTTGCGCCACAACAACCGCACATTCGCCTTGCGCACCAGCGCGCAGCGATACAGACGAATTTCCAGCGGCACATGCCATTGCGGCCCGCCGCAGACCACCAATTCACCGCGGGCCAGTTCGGCACGCACGCTCAGTTGCGGCACCCAGGCGATGCCCAGGCCTTCCAGGGCCATGCTTTTGAGGCTGTCGGCCATGGCGGTTTCGTACACCGTGGTAAAGCGCAGCGCGCGCTGGCGCAGCAACAGGTGCACCGAACGGCCGAGGAACGCCCCGGCGCTGTAGGCCAGCAGCGGCACACTGCCCTCGCCTTCGAGGTCGAACAGCGGCTTGCCGTCGGCGTCGGCCGCGCATACCGGGAGCATTTCGGTGTTGCCCAGGTGCAGTGAGGGGAAGATTTCGGCGTCCATTTGCATCGCCGCATCCGGGTCGTAGAACGCCAGCATCAGGTCGCAGCCGCCTTCACGCAGGGCATGCACCGCATCGCCGACGTTGGTGGCCACCAGCCGCGTGGCGATGTTCAGGCCGTCGTTGCGCAGTTGCGCGATCCAGCGCGGAAAGAAACCCAACGCCAGGGAGTGGGCCGCAGCCACCTGCATGACTTCGCCCTGCCCGCCTTCCAGGTGATGCAAATGGCGCAGCACTTCGCCGAGCTGCTCGACCACGGTACGCGCGGTGACCAGGAACAACTGCCCCGCCGCCGTCAGCTCAACCGGCGTGCGCGAGCGGTTGACCAGGGTCAGGCCCAATGCGGCCTCAAGGCTGCGGATACGTCGGCTGAACGCCGGCTGGGTGACAAAGCGCCGCTCGGCCGCCTGGGAAAAGCTGCGAGTCGCCGCCAGGGCGCTGAAGTCTTCCAGCCATTTGCTCTCAAGGTTCATCACTGCCTCCCACGGATACGCACCATTTTGGCACACACGCCCGCCATGATAGCCGGGTCACACTCACATTATGCCGTTTATGCATAGGCCAGTGTTTAACAGCATTGGCCCAAAATTTCCTACAGGCCTAGCATTCGCAGCGTTCCGGCCTGTTCCGGGTCCATATCGAGATGATTTCCGTCATGTCCTCCGCTGCATCATTCCGCACAGAAAAAGACCTGCTTGGCGTACTCGAAGTACCTGCCCAAGCGTATTACGGCATCCAGACCCTGCGAGCGGTGAATAACTTCCGCCTCTCGGGCGTTCCGATTTCGCATTACCCGAAATTGGTGGTCGGCCTGGCAATGGTCAAGCAAGCGGCGGCTGACGCCAACCGCGAGCTGGGCCAGCTCAGCGAAGCCAAGCACGCGGCCATCAGCGAAGCCTGCGCCCGCCTGATCCGCGGCGATTTCCACGAAGAATTCGTGGTGGACATGATTCAAGGCGGCGCCGGCACTTCAACCAACATGAATGCCAACGAAGTCATCGCCAACATCGCGTTGGAGGCCATGGGCCACAACAAGGGCGAATACCAGTACCTGCACCCCAACAACGACGTGAACATGGCGCAGTCGACCAACGACGCCTACCCGACCGCGATCCGCCTGGGCCTGCTGCTGGGCCACGACGCGCTGCTGGCCAGCCTCGACAGCCTGATCCAGGCGTTCGCCGCCAAGGGCGTCGAATTCAGCCACGTGCTGAAAATGGGCCGCACCCAATTGCAGGACGCCGTGCCGATGACCCTCGGCCAGGAATTCCGCGCCTTCGCCACCACCCTCGGTGAAGACCTGGCCCGCCTGAAAACCCTGGCGCCAGAACTGCTGACCGAAGTGAACCTGGGCGGCACCGCCATCGGTACCGGCATCAACGCCGACCCGCGCTACCAGGCCCTGGCCGTACAACGCCTGGCCGTTATCAGCGGCCAGCCAGTGGTCCCGGCTGCCGACCTGATCGAAGCCACCTCCGACATGGGCGCCTTCGTACTGTTCTCCGGCATGCTCAAGCGTACCGCGGTGAAACTGTCGAAGATCTGCAACGACCTGCGCCTGCTGTCCAGCGGTCCACGTACCGGCATCAACGAGATCAACCTGCCGGCGCGCCAGCCAGGCAGCTCGATCATGCCCGGCAAGGTCAACCCGGTGATCCCGGAAGCCGTCAACCAAGTCGCGTTCCAAGTCATCGGCAACGACCTGGCCCTGACCATGGCGGCCGAAGGCGGCCAGCTGCAACTGAACGTGATGGAGCCGCTGATCGCCTTCAAGATCTTCGACTCGATCCGCCTGCTGCAACGCGCCATGGACATGCTGCGCGAGCACTGCATCGTCGGCATCACCGCCAACGAAGCCCGCTGCCGCGAACTGGTGGAACACTCCATCGGCCTGGTCACCGCGCTGAACCCGTACATCGGCTATGAAAACGCCACCCGCATTGCGCGTATCGCCCTCGAAAGCGGCCGCGGCGTGCTGGAACTGGTGCGCGAAGAAGGCTTGCTCGACGACGCCATGCTCGACGACATCCTGCGCCCCGAAAACATGATTGCCCCACGCCTGGTCCCGTTGAAGGCCTAAGCGTTTGTTGCACCGCTCACCAGGTTGAGGGACTAGACACCTCTCACCTTTTGAGGGCCTGAAGGCTCGTTCTTCAGGCCCTTTTTTTTGCTTGTAGGAGCGAGCTTGCTCGCGAAAAACGCAAGGAGACCGCAACCGTCCAGACAGCCAACTTCATCGTTCACGACCTTCGCGAGCAAGCTCGCTCCTACAAACCTTTAATCAGCCCGAGCAGACGGATCACGTTCGCCTAGGTATAGTGCCGCCCCTCTTCGCGTCTGCGGCCGTCGACAACGGCTAGCACGCAGCGATAGCGCATGAATAACAACACCCGCAAAAGGATTGGGGTCGAACCGTCGCGCACTGCCTGGTGCTATGCGAGGGGTAGGACCGTCCTGCGTTTGCCATTAGAAAAATCAGCGAGGAACACTCCATGCTCGAGGTCATCAACGACTTCCTCTCAGGGAAAGTACTGATCGTGCTCATTGTCGGGCTCGGCGGTTATTTCACGATCCGCTCGCGTTTCGTTCAATTGCGTCACTTTTTCCACATGTTTTCGGTGTTTCGCGACAGCCTGAAAAACAGCTCCGACCAACTCAGCTCGTTCCAGGCGCTGATGCTCAGCCTGGCCGGCCGCGTCGGTGCCGGTAACATCGCCGGTGTCGGCATTGCCGTGACCCTGGGTGGTCCCGGTGCCGTGTTCTGGATGTGGGTCACCGCGCTGGTGGGCATGTCTTCGAGCTTTATCGAGTGCTCCCTCGGCCAGTTGTACAAGCGCACTGACGCGGAAGGCACCTACCGTGGCGGCCCGGCCTATTACATCCAGCACGGCCTGCACAAGCGCTGGCTGGGGATGGTCATGGCGTTCCTGCTGCTGGTGACCTTCGGCTTCGCCTTCAACGGCCTGCAAGCCCACGCCGTGACTCACTCACTGAACAACGCGTTCGGCCTGGACACCACCTACACCGGCCTGGCCCTGGCGGTATTGCTGGGCCTGGTGTTCATCGGCGGGATCAAGCGCATCGCCTCGATCGCCGACCTGCTGGTGCCGGTCAAGACCCTGGTCTACATCGCCGTGACCCTGTACGTGATCGTGCTGCAATTCGACCACGTACCGGCCATGCTCGCGACCATCGTCAAGAGCGCTTTCGGCCTCGACCAAGCCTTCGGTGGCCTGGTGGGCAGCGCGATCATCATGGGCGTCAAGCGCGGCGTGTTCGCCAACGAAGCCGGCTTGGGCAGTGCGCCGAACGTGGCGGCGGTAGCGTCGGTTGAACACCCGATCGCCCAAGGCGTGGTCCAGGCGTTCAGCGTGTTCCTCGACACCTTCGTGATCTGCACCTGCACCGCGTTGCTGATCCTGCTCTCCGGTTTCTACACCCCAGGCTTCGAAGGCGACGGCATTGCCCTGACCCAGAACTCCCTGGCCGCTGTGGTGGGTGACTGGGGCCGCATGTTTATCTCGGTGGCCCTGGCGTTGTTCGTGTTTACCTCGATCATGTACAACTACTACCTGGGCGAGAGCAACCTGCGCTTCCTGGTGGGCAACAACCGCAAGGTGCTGATGGGTTATCGCGCGCTGGTGCTGGTGCTGATTTTCTGGGGTTCGATCGAGAACCTGAGCACCGTGTTCGCCTTCGCCGATATCACCATGACCCTGCTGGCGTTCGTCAACCTGTTTGCCCTGGCGTTCCTGTTCAAGATTGCCATGCGCATCCTGAACGACTACGACAACCAGCGCGCGGCAGGCATCAAGACCCCGGTGTTCGACTCCAGCCAGTTCCCAGACCTGGACCTGGACCGCAAGGCCTGGCCGGCCAACCCGGCAAAACCGGACGTTGCCGCATCGGCAGAACTGAACGCTCAAGTGCAACGCTGAGCGTAGACAGATGACACGCCGCCCGGCCTTGGGCATGCTCTGGGCCCGGCGGCGTTTTTCGTTCAGGAGAATCTTCGATGTCCCCAGCCAATAACCTCATGGTGCTCTACACCGGTGGCACCATCGGCATGCAGGCCAGCGCCAATGGCCTGGCGCCCGCATCCGGTTTTGAAGCGCGCATGCGCGAACAGCTCGCCAACGTGTCAGTACCCGCCTGGCGCTTCCGGGAAATGTCCCCGCTGATCGACAGCGCCAACATGACCCCCGCCTACTGGCAACGCCTGCGCACCGCCGTGGTCGAGGCCGTGGATGACGGTTGCGATGCCGTGCTGATCCTGCACGGCACCGACACCCTGGCCTACAGCGCGGCGGCGATGAGCTTCCAGCTGTTGGGCTTGCCGGCGCCGGTGGTGTTCACCGGCTCGATGTTGCCTGCCGGCGTCCCCGACAGCGATGCCTGGGAAAACGTCAGCGGAGCCCTGCTGGCGTTGGGCGAGGGCCTGGCGCCCGGCGTGCACCTGTACTTCCACGGCGCGCTGATGGCCCCGACCCGCTGCGCGAAGATCCGCAGCTTTGGTCGCCATCCGTTCGCCGCGCTGCAGCGCAACGGCGGTGTGGCCCAAGCCGAAGCGCTGCCCGCCGCGCTGGATTACCGCCAGCCGAAGGCCCTGGCCAATGTCGGCGTATTGCCGCTGGTACCGGGCATCGCCGCAGCACAATTGGACGCACTGCTCGGCAGTGGCATCCAGGCACTGGTGCTGGAATGCTTCGGCAGCGGCACCGGGCCCAGCGATAACCCTGAGTTTCTTGCCAGCCTCCAGCGCGCCGAAGAAAACGGCATCGTGGTCGTGGCAATCACCCAATGCCATGAAGGCGGCGTGGAACTGGATGTGTACGAAGCCGGCAGCCGCCTGCGCGGCGTGGGCGTGTTGTCAGGTGGCGGCATGACCCGTGAAGCGGTATTCGGCAAGCTCAACGCGTTGCTCGGGGCCGGGCTGTCCATCGCCGAAGTCCGGCGACTGGTAGAGCTGGACCTGTGCGGCGAACTGAGCTGACCCCACCGCCGCACTGTAGATAGTCACCCCCTTCCCTGGCTGGCCGGCCCCTAGCATGGAACACCCGAGCGAACACCTCGGGCCGTTCCCATCAACCGGCAAGACAGGGATGCCCCATGACCACGCCCATCTCAATCGCTTCACAACAGCCACTGGAATTGCTCACCCAACTGTTAACAGGCCCGTCGTTCAGGGAAGTGGCGGCGGTGTTGTTGCGCCAGGCGCTGCAGGCCCGCTACCCCACACTGGCAATCGACCCCGATATCTGCCTGATCGGCACCCCCGGCTGGGACATCATCGACGAACAGGCCTGCGCCACTACCACCGCCTACGGCACACTGAGCGACAGCCTGACCGATCAGGCCGTGCTCGGCGAACCGACCCTGTACATCGAAGGCGAACACTTCCTGACCCAGCAACCGCTCACCGAGCCGCCAACCCATTTGCCGGTGCGCATCGGTGACATCGCCCATCTGCTCAATACCCTGGCCCCCGTCATGCTGGCGGCCTGGCAGGAGCAACAGCTGGCGTTCTGGAACAAAAGCAACGGCAGCGGCCCCCATTGGCATCAGCTGTCCAACTCATTGCGCGGGGTGTGGAATGTCCGGCAGGCACCGGGCTGGAACGAAAGCGACTGCGCCATGGCGCGCCAGTTGTTTCACGCGCCCACCTACGATGTGCGACGGCTCGACGACCCTTACGCCAGCCACGCCTACCTGCTCGACATCGATCAGGTCGACGGCGCGCAGGTGACCCACCTCAACCGGCTCGCGCTGTCGGTTCTGATCGGCAAGCAGGCCGGACGAGACGTCATCCTCACCCACTCGCTGCTCAAGGGCTATGAGAAGTTCGCGTCCCTGGAACAGCTGGGCCGGAGCCTGCCCGCTCGCCTGGACACCTCGGCGCCCCGCACACAGTTGCAATGGCGCCTGTTCGAACCTGACGGCAATTTTTTCGATCACCAGGCCTGCAGCCTGATTGCCTTGCAGGTCGAGGCTATCGGCAGCCTGGACTTCTCCGACCTGCGCCACCCGGACACGGCTCCGCCACCCGGTGCCACCGAGTTGGCCACCGGCCCCGGCCCCGGCCGCGAGTGGTATCAGCAGGCGCTGCCGGGCTGGCTGCAGGAGGCGTCGACGTCCGACCTGAACTTCTATGCGCGGCATCTCAAGGACCTCGCGTCCCTGAACAGCAGCACCGGCGGCAAGTCGTATCAGGACGATATCCCGCCCATCGAGCAGTACGCGCTCAATCGCCTCAAGGCGGAAATCCTCAAGGACCACCCGCAAGCCGGTGCCCTGGCCTTGGATACGTTCACCCTGAAAGTCCAGCAGCCGGTGGTGTGGGGGACTTTCACGGTGCCCGGCATGACCGAGACCACCACCTTCAACCTCGCCGAACTGGCGCTGCACAACCTGATCGCCCTCCCGGTCGGCAACAAGACCTTGCAGCTGCATAACGGCCAAAATCTGCCGGACTGGCTGACCGTCGAGTACATCGAGAGCCTCGTTTCCCGGGTGGACATCGGCCAGAACTACCCGGCGCTGATCAAAAGCAAGCTGCTGGAAATGCCCCGCGAGGCCTCATCGCGAAAGAACCTCTACATCCAGCACCTGCGCATCCAGCTGCCGTTACTGGCCCTGCAAGGCAAGATTCAGCAACAGGATGGCATCGATGACCGCGGCTATCGATACGTCGCCACCCTGATGCAAGCCGATGCCTCGGATCACACAGTAGACGGGCAGACCATCGTCATGCGGCCTCTGGCGTTCATCCCGCAACGGCGGGACGACGCCACTGCCGATGAGGTCGAAAACATGTACGTCATCGGCCCGCAAGATCCCGCCGCCGGCCCCTGCCTGCTCTATCGACCTCTGTTCACCCCGGCCCTGGTGCAATATCCGTCCCCGGCCAACCTGATGTACGCCATTGCCCAGTCCCCCGACCTGCGCCGTTCGGTGCTGGCCTGGTTGCCGGACAGCGCGCGCGATGCTTACGCCAACTATGTGTTCCCGGGAGCATTGCCTTCCCCCTGGGCCGTCGCCGATTTTCTGGTGGACGCCTCGACACTGGAAACCATGAGCGGCCCCATCGGCCTGGGCAAAGACCCACTCAAGGGTGACCTGCTCGCCGGGCTGTTTGAAGCCAACGCCCAGGCCCTGGTCAAGCTGGCCGACCGCCAGTCGACCTCCAATACCGAAAACCGCTGGGCGACCCTCAAGCAAACAGGCTGGACGCTCCTCAATGCCGCGCTGCCCTTTACCAGCCCCAGCGTGGCGACAGGCCTATGGATCTGGCAGGTCGTCGATCAGTTGCAACAGTTTGTCGGGGCCACGGAGCAGGATGACACCGCGGTCCAATGGACCACTTTCACCGACGTGCTGCTGAACCTGTCGATGGCGATTACCCTGCATATCAGCACGCGCCTGCGTCCCCGCGGCGCTCGGCCCGAGCGGGAATCCAGGCCGACCGAGCCCTCGGCAGGGCAGCGTGTCGAGATCAAACAGCTGGGCGCCATCGCCGGCAATGAAAGCCCAGCGGGCCACACTCCACTGCTGCATACCAGCGGCGCGCTCAATCGCTCGCCCGCCACCCTGGGGCGGGTGCTGGACCGTTTCAAAGTCAGCCAGCCTGGCGCGGCGAGCAGCGTCGACACCCGCCCGGGGCCGACCCGCCACCTTACCCGCGTCGCCCAGCGTCTCTACGCACAGGTCGGCGAGCGCTGGTTTGAAGTGAGCGCGGACGACGAGGGCAACGTGGTCATCATCGACCCTCGGCAGCCGGATCGAACCGGACCGCCGCTGATTCACAACGCCGCCGGCCAATGGTTCGTCGACACCCGCCTGCGCCTGCGCGGCGGCGGCCCCAAGCGCATGCTCAACAAAGCCGAAGCGGAAGCGACCCTCAAGGCCGCCGAAGTACGGGCCAAGCTTGAGGCCTTCGAAAACGCCAAGAAGACCGCACAAAGAGCGCTGCAACAGGCCCGCCAGGCCATGACCGACGTCTCCGGTAACGCTGCAGAAGTCAAACGCCAGCACTACATGGACACGCTCGACCAGCAGAGCGCGGATTACGAAGCGGCGCTGCAACACCTCAAGACCCTGAGTGTGTTCACCCCGGTCCCCGACTACCAGCAAAAAGCCCTGGGTTATATAAAAGCGCAACTGGAGCTTACCGAGGCCGCGATCAGGGAGGCCCAGACCACCTTCACCCCCCAGCTCAGGGTCGTGCTTGACCAGCTTGAACACCCCGACACCCGGCACCCGGCGCGGTACGTCGAAGACGCGCGACAAATGACCGAGATGAGTGAAGACATGATCACGCGCCTGGACTACACCCATGCGCGCTTCACTCAGCTCAAGGCCCTGGCCAAGGAGGGCGTGCAGTTGATCCAGAGCGCCAGGAAAAAACTGCCGGCCTACACCAGCATCGACCTCAAGGCCCTGCAGATAACCCTGGCGCGCAGGTTGTGCCTGCCGGAGGACAGCGCGACCCGTGCACCCCAGGCCTGGGCCAACCTCAATGAGATTGTCGACAACGCCGATCTGTCGGTCCAGGCCCTGCGCGACACCCTCAACGAACGCAGCGAGGCGCGGCTGGACGAACGCATCGAATCCCTGAGCAGCCTGATCGAACAGTTCAAGGTCCTTGACGAGCGCCTGGAGGACTTCTCCCAGGAGTTTTCCAGCCTGACCCACCTCTCCCCGCTGGAACGCCTGCGCAAACAGGTCAAGGATTTCTCCAGGCAGGCCTTGACTCATCTGTCCCAACTGCACGCTGAGCGGGACATCCTGCGCAACCGGCCCACCCCTCCACCGACGCCCCCCAAGCCCTTGAAGAAATTCATCCATACCCGTTACAACGGCGTGATGATCGGCGAGCCCCGCCTGACGGCGGTCGGCCTTGAAACTGACCTGGTGGATATCAAGTCACCGCTGACCCGACAGGTCATTGCCACCTTCCATGAGAAAAGCCCCAACGTCTGGGTGCAACGGCTGAGCCCTGCACACACCGAGCAGGCGGTGCCCGAGCTTCAAGCCAGCCTCGGGCAGGGCCGCACGCTGCTGGACGGTTTGCCCGCGTTCAGGCAACGGGCCATCGAGCAAACACGCCAAGCCGGGCGCACAGCCGTCGGCATCGAATACCTGTACCACCGTCACGCGTTGCTGCTGGAAGAGACCAACCGGCACATCGAGCAGGCCCTGGCCGACAGCACCCTCACAGCCGATCAAACCCAATCGGCAACCGCCCTTGGCAAGCAGCTCAACGACGCCGCGCAGGACCTGTACCGACGCGCATCCGAAAGCATGACGCGCATGATCAAGCATCAGCCCCCAACCACCAAAGGCGTCGAATGGCTGAGCGAGCGCGACGAGATCGTCATCAAGAAATCCGTGAGGCGTCGCCGGCTCAAAAGCAGCACACCGGACTACCTGGACGAATACATCATCACCGAGCGCGCGACCCATCAAGTGCTCTGGTACGCGCACTTTCATTATTCGACCGACTGGACGCCTGCCAAGGCCTACCTCAGCGCACGGTTGAAAACCACCCATGAATATCGACAAGGCTCGGCGGCCGACTCGGTCAAAGGCCTGAACGAGCAGCAGCAAATCGACTATTACCGCAGCGAGATCAGCCTGGAGGCGGCCAAACGGCTATTTTTTGACCACAAGTAGGCGGCACACTCCTTGCTGCCTCTGGGCAAACCCTGGCAGGACTCCCCCATGCTGCACTCGCACCTGACTACGCTCAACGCCGTCTCCCTGGTACTCGACACCTTCAGGGCCGAGGGCGTGAGCCGCGACGTGCTGCTGGCCGGCAGCGGTATCTGCGGCGCCGACCTGAACCGCGCCGACACGCGCATCACCACCAACCAGGAGATGCGCGTGTGTGCCAATGCCGTGGCCCTGCGCCGCGATATCGGCCTGGAGTTGGGCCGGCGCATGCACGTGTCATCCTACGGCATGCTCGGCTACGCGCTGCTGACCAGTGCCACCTTCGGTGACGCTTTGCGCCTGGCCCTGCGCTATCCGGCGCTGTTGGGAACACTTTTCGAGCTGAGCCTGGAAGACGACGGCCAGCGCATCTGGTTCACCGCCGACGGGTATCGGGAAAACCCGGCGCTGGCCACCTTCAATGTCGAGTTCTGCCTGGTGTCGTTGAAGGTCATCTGTGACGATCTGCTGGGCCATGCCCTGCCGTTGCTCGGTGCGCGTTTCGAACACCGCGCCCCCGACTATCGCGCACGCTATGCCGAGCACTTCGATTGCCCTCTTGCCTTCGCTGCCAGCGCCAATGCCTTCGCTTTCGACCGGCGCTGGCTCGACCAGCCGTTGCCGCTGGCCGACCCCATCACCCACCGCGCCATGGCCGAGCGCTGCCGCAAACAGAACACCGAATTCACCGGGCGCCAGGCCTGGCTCGGCCGGGTACGCCAATTGCTGGCCGCCCAATTGAACGCCGCCCCCGGCATCGATGGCCTGGCCGGGCAGATGAACTGTTCGCCGCGCACCTTGCGCCGGCATCTGCATGACCTGGGTTGCAGCTATCAGGAACTGCTGGACGAGTTACGCTTCGAGCGGGCCAAGCAGTTGCTGGGCGAGGACCAACTGCCGATCTATCGCATCGCCGAACAGTTAGGCTTCAGTGAAACCGCAAGTTTCAGGCACGCCTTCGTACGCTGGAGCGGCGTGGCACCGAGTCAGTTCCGCGCTTGAGTCGCGTGCCCCCACATGGGGCGAATAACGGACACAGGCTTTGGCCATATTTATCCCCTTTTGGCCGCTCCTGCCGTTCTCCAAACCTGCCCACGCCGCAACACTGCAAGGCATCCCAAGCAGCCTGCGGAGAACAACAATGCTGACGATCTATTCGGACGATCATCATCTGCACCACGGCCGTTGTGAATTGATGGACGGGCAATTGATGCCCTGCTTCGAAATGCCCGCCCGCGCCGACCATGTGCTGCAGCGGGTCAAGGACCGCCAGCTCGGCCCGGTGCAAGCCCCGCAGGACTTTGACCTGGCCCCCTTGCAGCGCATCCACAGCCGCGAGTACCTGGATTTTTTCAAAGGTGCCTGGGCCCGTTGGCTCGAGTTCGGCCAAGACGGCGACCTGCTGCCCTATACCTGGCCCGCCCGCACCCTGCGCGCCGTCATGCCCACCAGCCTGCACGGCCAGTTGGGTTACTACAGCTTCGACGGCGGCGCGCCGATTACCGCCGGCACCTGGCAGGCAGCCTACAGTGCGGCGCAGGTGGCGCTGACCGCGCAACGGGCGATCCAGCAAGGCGCCCACAGTGCCTTCGCGCTGTGCCGGCCACCGGGACACCACGCCGCCAGCGACTTGATGGGCGGTTATTGCTACCTCAATAACGCCGCCATCGCCGCCCAGGCATTTCTCGATCACGGCCACAGGAAGGTTGCGATCCTCGACGTGGATTACCACCACGGTAACGGCACCCAATCGATTTTCTATGAGCGCAGTGACGTGCTCTTTACCTCGATCCACGGGCACCCGGAAGCCGAGTTTCCGTTTTTTCTCGGCTATGCCGATGAGCGGGGCGACGGGGCCGGAGAGGGTTTCAACTTTAACTATCCGTTGCCGGCCGGTTCGGGCTGGGACACCTGGAGCGCCGCACTGGAACAGGCTTGCCAGGCGATTGAGGGCTACGGCGCCGACGTCATTGTGGTGTCCCTGGGCGTCGATACGTTCAAGGACGACCCCATCTCGCAGTTCAAGCTCGACAGCCCCGACTACCTGGCCATGGGCAAGCGTATCGCCCGCCTGGGCAAGCCGACGCTGTTCGTGATGGAAGGCGGTTACGCGGTGGAAGAAATCGGCATCAATGCCGTCAACGTTCTCGAAGGTTTTGAAGGGGCAGTCGAATGAATCTGTTCAAGTCGCTTGTGCTCTGCGCCGCCGTATTAAGCACCGCCGCGCACGCTGAAGAAAAAAACCTGCGGGTCTACAACTGGTTCGACTACATCACCCCCAAGGCCCTGGAAGACTTCAAGGCCCAAAACCCGTCGATCAAACTGGTCTACGACATCTTCGACACCAACGAAGCCCTGGAAGCCAAGCTACTCACCGGTAATTCCGGCTATGACGTGGTGGTGCCGTCCAACGTGTTCCTGGCCAAACAGATCGAGGCCGGTGTGTTCCAGGCCCTGGACCGCAGCCAGTTGCCGAACTGGAACCACCTCGATCCCAAGTTGATGAAGCTGATCGAGGCCAACGACCCGGGCAACAAATTCGCCGTGCCCTACATGTACGGCACCATCCTGATTGGTTTCAATCCCGACAAGGTCAAGGCCGCGCTGGGCGCAGATGCACCGGTGGACAGCTGGGACCTGATCTTCAAGGAGGAGAACATCAGCAAGCTCAAGCAATGCGGCGTGGCACTGCTGGATTCACCCTCGGAGATCCTGCCCCTGGCCTTGCAGCACCTGGGCCTGGACCCCAACAGCAACAACCCCAAGGACTATGAAAAAGCCGAAGCCTTGCTGCTGAAGATCCGCCCGTACATCACCTACTTCCACTCCTCCAAGTACATGGCCGATATCGCCAACGGCGACATCTGCGTCGCCGTCGGCTACTCCGGCAGCTTCTCCCAGGCCGCCAACCGCGCCAAGGAGGCCAGGAACGGCGTGATCGTAGACATGCGCCTGCCCAAGGAAGGCGCGCCGATCTGGTTCGACATGCTCGCCATTCCCAAGGGCGCGAAGAACCCCCAGGACGCCTACACCTTCATCAACTACCTGCTGCAACCGCACGTCATTGCGCCGATCAGTGATTTTGTCGGCTACCCCAATCCCAACAAAGACGCTACCGGGCAGGTGGACCCGGCGATCCGCAACAATCCCAACCTGTACCCCACCGAAGCCGCGATGGCCACGCTCTATACCTTGAAACCTCTGGGACGTGACGCCGAACGCGCCAGGACCCGCGCCTGGTCCAGGATCAAGTCCGGGACCTGAGCAAATGTGGCCGGGAAGTGCGCTTCCCGGCCATGATGACTTATCTACCGACCGCCCGGCCGCAGCGCCAATTACCTTGCAGCTCTTCATGCCGACCCAGGCCAAGGAGCTGCAGATGCCCAACGATTCACCCCCTAGCAACAATCGCCCGCCCAGCAGCTATGAGCTGCTGACGCAACTGAGCGTCGGCCCGTCGATCCGCGACGTTGCCGCCAACCTGTTGCGTTCGTCCCTCATGGAGCAATACCCGACACTCGCTATCGACCCTGACCTGGCCATGGTCATCACGCCGCACTGGCGCATCGTTGGCGATGTCATCCAATCCGCACCCGCCACCGCGCAATCGCTGACCTCGGTGCTGGCCAACCAGGCCCTGGCGCCCGAGCCGGTGATCTATATCGACGGCGAACACTTCCTCACCCTGGAGCCCGAGGCCAAGCCCGCCGTGCACCTGCCGGTGCAGATCGATGCCATTGCGCGGCTGATCAATGAGCTGGCGGCGCTGATCTTTACCGCCTTCCAGGAGCAGCAACTTGACTACTGGAACGCTTCCAACGGCCTGACGGGCCCACGCTGGCAAACACTTTCCCATTCCCTGCGCAACGTGTGGAACGTCACCGCGCAGGACGGCTGGGATGAACACGATTGCGCCATGGCCAGGACGTTGTTCCACTTTCCGGACCGGGCCAAGCGTCGGAACTTCGACACATTCCAGACACACGCTTACCTGATCGATATAGATGGACTTAAAAACAACCGCTCCACTCACGTCGGCCTGTCGGATATCGCGGTGCTGATCGGGGTACATGAGCAACGCCAGCGGGTCCTGACGTATTCGCTGATCAACGGCTACGAGAAATTCGAGTCACTGCAAAAGCTCGGCGAAGCCTTGCCCGCGGCACTGACTCAAGCGGAGGGGGAGGTAACCGTGCAATGGCGATTGTACGAACCCGCCGGGGATTTTTTCGACAGCCTGGCGTGCAACCTGATCGCCCTGCAATTGCAGGCCATCGGATCAATTGGCTCCGCCGACCTTGAAGCCCCCGCCACGGCTGCCGTCACCGGCCAGGCCGTCGCGCGCATCCTGCCGGTGATTGAAGACTTGAGCGATCACTCATTGTCGAGCATCCGCCAGATCCACGAGCAACTTCCCGACTGGCTTGCCAATGCCTCGGACCTGGACGTATCGACCTACAGCCGTTATGTGATCGAGCTGGCCGAACTGCATACCCACAACCACGGGCAGTCTTTCCAGGACGGTATCCCGCCGATCCGCGACTACGCCAGGCAGCAACTGCAAAACCGGATCAAGGCCCATGCAAATGGCGCGAGCCTGAACCTGGACAAGATAGAGATCAGCATCGAGAGCCCGGTGGTCTGGGGCACCTTCGTGCTGCCCGGAACCACTGACATCACCCGGCGCAGCCTGATCGACCTGGCCCTGGAAAACCTCACCGGGCTGCCCACCGGTACGCCCAGCGTGCACTACAACGGCGGCGAGGGGCCGCAATGGCTGACGTACAACTACCTCAAGGACGTGATCGAAACCCTCGACATCGGTGAACGCTACCCGACGCTGATCAAACACACCTTGCTCGACGACCCCGTTCAATCAAGGCGCCGGCAAACCCTCTACACCTCGCACTTGCGGGTGCAACTGCCACTGCTGGCCTTGCAGTGGAAGATCCAGGGCCTGCACGGCATCGATGATCGCGGTTATCGCTATATCGCTGCCGCGGTGCAGGCACACGTCCATGAACGGCAGGTCGAGGGGCAAGAGATCGTCATCCGGCGCCTGGCGTTCATTCCAACCCTGCGCACCAGCCAGGCGCAGGATGGGGTGGCGAATATGTTTGTGATCGGCCCCCGCGACCACACCCAAGGCCCGTGCCTGTTGTACCGCCCACTGCTGGAGCCGGTGCTGATCCAGTACCCGTCACGGCAAAACCTGTTGTACGCCATCAAGCATCACCGCACCCTGCGCGACTCGGTACTGGCCTGGCTGGCCGAAGATGTGCGCTTCAACTACGAGCAGTATGTCTTCCCTGCCGCATTACCTTCGCCGTGGACCGTGGTGCGCGGGTTGGTGGAGCCGCAAGTGGTGGTGCAAATGAGCGGCCCCCTGGCCTTGAGCGACGAAGTGATGGGCAACGACAGCCTGGCGACGCTGTTCAGGGACAACGCCAACGCGATGGTTGAATTGGCGACGCGGCAATCGGTGTCCAACGCCCAGAAACGCTGGGCAAGCTATCGAGAAGCCGGCTGGCTGATTTTCAGCGCGGCGTTGCCATTCATGGGCCGCACCGTGGGCATCGCGGCCTGGATCTGGCAAATCATGGACGACCTGCAGGCGACCGCCCAGGCGGAGCCGGAGCCTGACGGGCAGGTGTCCTGGACAGCCCAGGTGGATCTGCTGCTCAACCTGGGCATGGCCCTGGTGCTGCACGTCGCCCTGCGCCATCCGCCGCTGCGAAAGACGCCCAAGGCCACGTTGCCGAAACATGAAGCCACCCCGACCCAAGCGCCTGAAACCAGACTGCCGCCGGAGCGCCGGATCCCCGTGATGCGCCGCCCCGACTTGCCCGACGCCGAACCGCCCGCTCGCCATCAAGGCCCGCTGTACAACAGCGGCGCACTCCAACGCTCTCCGACAAGCCTGGGGGCCACGTTGGATCGCTTCAAAGTGGCCAGGCCCGACGGGCTGGGGGAAGCCGTCAAGGAAACAGGGCCGCACCTGCATCTCTGTGCGCTTGCCGATAAATGGTACGCGCCGGTGGGCGCACGCTGGTTCGAGGTGGCGGTGGATGAAAACGACAATGTCATGATCGTCGATCCGGGCCGCCCCACTCACGTCGGCCCGCTGCTGGTGAGCAACCTGGCCGGGCAATGGTTTGTCGACACTCGCCTGCGCCTGCGCGGTGCCGGTTTCAGGAATCGCCGGCAATCGGCTCGCGGCAAGGCACCTTCGCGGATCACCGACCTCCGGCAGAAACTCAACCAATTCGATGCCGACGAACGGCGCGGGCAAGCTGAAGTCGCCCAGGCCCACGCCGCGATAGACCCGGTGCCCGGGCCCTCCTCCGATCGCCAGCGCCAGGCGTTCCTCGACAAGGTCGACAGCCGCCTGGCCGACTATGACGTGCCCATTCGCCAGTTACGTTCGCTGAATGTCATCGATTCGGTACCCAACTACCAGAGTTCGATGATCGACTACCTGAACAAACAACTGCTGCTGACCCGCTCGGCCATCTCGGAACGCTTGCCGGTCTTTCGCGACAAGTTGCTGGTGTCGGTGGAAGACATGGAAGCCGTCACCGCCCTGGACATCAAGCAGCGTAACGAGATCGCACAGACGATGGCGAAGCTGAACCTGGATATGATCAACCGCATGGAGTATGCGCAATCGCGCTATCGCCAATTGGAAAGCCTGGGCATAGAGGGTGCCAAGGTCATCCACACCAGCGTGCAGGCCCTGCCCGACTTCAAGCTGCACGACCTCAAGGCCATGCAACTCACCCTCAGCCGCTACCTGTGTATTGGCGAAGGCAGCGGGGAGGCCTTCACCGACGCCCGGGTACAACTCAATGACATCGTGGATACCGCCGATCTCACGGTGCAAACGTGGATCGAGACCCTGGTGGAAACCAGCATCAGCGACCTGCACGAGCGTATTGACGTGCTCAACAGCCTGGTCGACCAGTTCGCGATTGTCGACCAACGCCTGCTGGACCTGCACGCCGAACACCCGGAACAGGTGCAGCGAGACCCCCTGGAACACCTGCGCCAACGCATCGATGAATTCAACCAACAGGCGGTGCATGAACTGGCGCTCTTGATCAGGCAACGAAAAGCCCTGGAGCCCAAGCCTGGCCCATCAAAAGCCCCCCCGACACCCAAGCGCAAAGTCATCAAGACACGCTTTAACGGGGTGGTGGTGGGCGAGCCCCGTGAAGCCGAAAGCGGCCTGGTGGACGTCAAGGCCCCAGTGACGGGCAAACTCATCGCGACCTTTCACGAAAAAACCCCTGGGGTCTGGGTCGAACGCCAGAGCACACCCTCAAGCCCGCGTGAGCCCCAGGTGATCGACCTGGGTAGCAGCATCGACGCCGCCCAGAGCCTGCTGGATGAAGAGCCCGCCGCCACCGTGCGCACCCTGGACCACGCGAAGAAAGCCGGGCGTATTCCGGTGGAAATCGAAGAGATGTTCCACCAGTACGCCGCACGCCTTGAACACGCAATGGCCACGATCGAAGAGGCGCTCACCCGGCTCAACCTCACGGAAAGCGACCGTCCGCCCGCCGCCGCCCTGAACCGCCGGCTCAATGACGCCGCACAACGGCTATACGAACTGGGCACAAGCACCCGCATCAGCATGACCAAACAACAACCACCCACGGCGGCACGGGTGGAGTGGCTGCACAGCCAAGGCCTGGTGAAAATCGCCAAAGTGGTCACGCGGCGGCGGCTCAAGGGCCCCGGCAAAAACTACCTGGACGAATACGAGGTGCGTGATCACCAGACCCATGCGGTGCTCTGGTATGCGCACTTTCACTATGAGTCTCCCCAGACGGCGCTGGAGCACTACACCGCCGGCCACCTCAAGACCCGCGACCAGCAGAAGCTGGGGGGTGCTGTACACCGCACGGGCTTGAGCGACCGTGACCAGATCGCGATTTATCGCAGTGAAATCAGCCCGATCCTGGCCCGCTCGTTGTTTTTCCAGGCCTGACCGTCAATCGTGCTGCCAGGCCCTGCGCAACGTTGCCAGGGCCTCGGCAACGGCCGTCTCGGGTACGGCGGCAAACCCCAGCACCAGGCCGGCGCGCTGGTCTGCCGGAGTGGTGGAGTGCGCCAGCCAGTAACTGCTTAAACCATTGACTTCGACGCCCACGGCACGGGCCTGCTCAAGCAGCTGTTGCTCGCGGGCCAGGCTGTCCACGCGCACGGTCATGTGCAGCCCTGCGGCGATAACGGGCAACTCGCCCACCCCCGGCAGACCACGCGGCCACCCGGCGAGCAAGGCATTGCGCCGGCTCAATGCCGCGCGCCGCATCCGGCGGATATGCCGCTGGAAGTGCCCGGCCGCCATAAACTCGGCCATCACCGCCTGGGTACTGACTTCCGAGTGGCGCATATCCACCGCACGGCGCCGTGAGAAAGCATCAACCAGGCCTGGCGGCAATACCAGATAGCCCAGGCGCAAGGCCGGGAATGCGACTTTGCCGAAGGTACCGACGTACAGCACGCGACCGCTGCGGTCCAGCGCGGCCAGCGGCGCCAGGGGTGCGCCGCTGTAGCGGTATTCGCCGTCATAGTCGTCCTCCACGATCCAACCGCCGGTGCGCTCGGCCCAGGCCAGTAACTCCAGGCGCCGCGCCAGGCTCATCACCACGCCCAGCGGATATTGGTGGGAGGGCGTGACATAGGCCAGGCGGCAATCACCCAAGGTATTCAGGACCTGGCAATCGATGCCGTCGCTGTCCACCGGCACGCCCTGCAGGTTGGCACCGGCCAGTGCGAACGCGTGCCCGGCGGCCCGATAGCCCGGGTTTTCCACCGCTACCCCATCGCCTGGCTCTACCAGCAGCTGTGCACAAAGGCTGATTGCCTGTTGTGCACCGCTGGTGATCACTATTTGCTCAGCCGTACATTGCATGCCCCGTGAGCTGCGCAGGTAAGCGGCGATCAGGCCGCGCAGGCGGCTGTCACCCGCCGGGTCGCCATAGCACAGCTGCGCGAGGTCCGGCTTGCGCCAGAACGCCCCGTTGAGCTTGGCCCAGACCTCGAAAGGGAACAGATCGAAGGCTGGCACGCCCACGCGAAATGCCTTGGGCGGCCCCGACGGCGGCTGTGGCAAATGGTTACTTTGCACGCGCCCCAAGGCCGGCCTGTGGATAAATTCGCCGTCGAGATCTTGCGGCAAATCCATCCACTTTGTGGATAAGGCTGGGGATAACCTTGTTGATAAGCCTGTGGATACTTTTGTGGATAGTTTTTTTGCCGTGGGCAATTGGGCGACATAGGTGCCATCACCCACACGGCCTTCGACAAACCCCTCGGCGTACAACTGATCGTAGGCGCGCACGACGCTGTTGCGGGAAATCAACAGCGCAGCGGCCAGGTCACGGCTGGCGGGCAGGCGCGTACCGCTGGCCAGGCGCCCATCCAGCACGCGCTGACGCAGGGCTTCATAAAGCTGGCGCGTCAGGCCTTGGCGACGATCCAGCTCGATACCGGCAGGGTTGAAGGACAGCGGCGGCGAAATGGGCGACATCATATTGGACCTATGAAATTGGCCGAAGATGGCTCTTACAACGAACCATTAGCCTGCCTAGGATGCAGGCATTCGCCAAGGAAAATATTCATGTACACACCACGCGCTTTTGCCCTCGACGACTTGCCCGAAATACAGCAACTGATCCAGCACACACGCCTGGCGCAGTTGGTCACCTTTGGCGATCAAGGCCTGCAGGCCAGCCACTTGCCGCTGCTGCTCAATCCCGACGAAGGCCCCAACGGCACGCTTTACGGGCACCTGGCCAAGGCCAATCGGCAGTGGCAAGACCTGCAAGACGGCAGCGAGGCTTTGGTGATCTTTGCCGGCGCCGAGGCCTATGTCAGCCCGGGGTTTTACCCGGCCAAGGCTGAGCACGGCAAAGTGGTGCCCACCTGGAATTACATCGCGGTGCATGCCTATGGCAAGGCCGAGGTGTTTACCGATGCCGAGCGCCTGCTAGGCGTGGTCAGCGCCCTCACTGACCGCCACGAGGGCAATCGCGCCCAGCCCTGGAAAGTCAGCGACGCCCCGGCTGATTACATTGACGGCATGCTCAAGGCCATCGTCGGCTTCAGCCTGCCGATCGAACGCCTGATCGGCAAACGCAAACTCAGCCAGAACCGCAGCGCGGCGGACATCGCCGGCGTGCGCGACGGCCTGGCCGCCAGCGCCGATATACGCGACCAGACCCTCGCGCGCTTTATTCCCCAAGGAGTTTCAGAATGAGCCAGATCGAGATCCGCCCGGTCACCGCAACCGACCACGCCGCCTGGCTGCCGCTGTGGCAGGCGTACTTGACGTTCTACAACACCGAACTGCCGGACGCCGTCAGCCAAAGCACCTGGCAGCGTCTGATCGATGCCCATGAGCCGACCCACTCCGCGCTGGCCTGGCAGGATGGCAAGGCGGTGGGCATGGTCAACTTCATCTACCATCGTTCCAACTGGAGCATCGAGAACTCCTGCTACCTGCAGGACCTGCTGGTGGACCCGGCCCAGCGCGGCACCGGTGTCGGCCGTAAACTGATCGAGTTCGTCTACGCCACTGCCAAGGCCGACGGCTGTTGCAAGGTGCACTGGCTGACCCACGAGACCAACACCACCGCGATCCAGCTCTACGAGCGCATCGCCGAACGCCCTGGCTTCATTCAATTTCGCAAAGGTCTTTAAGGAGCGCAGCATGTCCACTTCTCTCGCCGACTGGAAAGGCGCCCCGGCGCCCACCGCGCAACTGCTTGAAGGGCGCTTTATCCGCCTGGAAAAACTCGACCCGGCCCGCCACGCCGCTCAATTGTGGCAAGCCCTCGAAGGCCCCGGTGCCGACCCCAAGTTGTGGGATTACCTGCCTTACGGCCCGTTTGCCGAGCGCGCCGCGTTTGATGCGTGGTTGAACAACCATGCGGCGAACAGCGACCCGTATTTCTTCAGCGTGGTCGACCGTGCGTCCGGCCAGGTGCAGGGCATCCTCAGCCTGATGTCCATCGTCCCGGCCCAGGGCCGTATCGAAATCGGCCATGTCACCTTCGGCGCGCCGATGCAGCGCTCACCCAAAAGCACCGAGGCGGTGTATCTCTTGGCCAAATACGCGTTCGAACAGGGCTACCGCCGCCTGGAGTGGAAGTGCAACAACGGCAATGCCCGCTCCAAGTATGCGGCTGAGCGGTTGGGGTTCAGTTTTGAAGGGGTGTTCCGCCAGCATATGGTGGTGAAGGGGCAGAACCGCGATACGGCGTGGTATTCGATCCTGGATTCGGAATGGCCGACGGTGGGTGCGGGGTTTGAGGCGTGGTTGTCGGAGGCGAACCAGGCAGGTTCCGGGCAGTTGAAGGGCCTGGCGGAGTGTCGCCGCCAGGCGCTTTAAGGCTTACCCCAGCTTCTGGGCCAGCACCGCAATGTGCTCCGGCCCGATCCCGCAGCACCCGCCCAAGTGGCTGGCACCGCGCTTTTTCCAGTCCGCCGCCCACTGCAGGTAGCCCGGTGGGTCGAGATCCTCGCGCAAGGGGTCCAGGCCGTCGTTGGCCGTGGCTTCCTTGGGCTGTGGCGGGAAGGCGTTGGCGTAGGCACCGATCTGAATCGCCACGCCCAACCGTTCGAAGGTTTGGCGTGCGGCATCGATCGCCGCGCCGATTACTTCCGGCTGGCTGCAATTGAACAGTAACACTTGCACACCCAACTGCGCCGCCGCTTCGGCCGCGTCCGCCACCGGTTCGCCGGAACGCAGGCGCGGTACTTCGTCGGTGTCTTCGTCTTTCAAGGTAAACGACAGCCAGAACGGCTTGCCATCCTTCGGCAGGCCCGCATGAATCGCCCGCGCTTCGACGATTGAGCTCTGGGTCTCCGCCAGCCACAGATCGACATGGGGTGCCAGGCCCTGCACCAGTGGCGTCAACAGCTCAGATACGCGCTGCGGCTCGAACAGATCAGGCCGATACGAACCAAACAGCGGCGGCAACGAGCCGGCCACGCGCACGGCCTTGCCCGAAGCCTGCACCGCCCGTCTGGCCAATTCACCCGCCAGCGCCGCCAGGGCCTGGCCTTCGGCAGCAAAGCGCGCCTCGCCGATATGGAACGGCACCACCGCATAGCTGTTGCTGGTAATCACGTTGGCGCCACTGTCGATATAGGCCGCATGCACCGCCTCCACCGCCTGCGGTGCTTCGCTCAATGCCAGCGCCGACCACTCCGGCTGCCTGAAGGGCGCACCGCGGCGTTGCAGTTCACGGCCCATGCCGCCGTCCAGAATTACTGTGCTTACTGCGCCCATATGCTTTTTACTCATAAGCTTATGAAAATAACTCACTATGAGAGTCGTTCTTATAACTATTTAATACGTTCCGTTCGGTTCATAACAACCTCTTTTTTATTCAGGTGCCTCCTTGAAACTTAAACCGCTATTGGCCTTGGGCCTGACGATGCTTGCTGCCTCCACCCAAGCCTTTGGCGGCGCGACCCTGGACCGGGTTGAGAAGAAAAAAGAACTGGTGGGCGTGCTGATGGAAAGCTACCCGCCGTTCTCGTTCCTCAACGAGCAAAACCAGCTCGACGGCTTCGATGTCGATGTGGCCAAGGCTGTCGCGCAAAAGCTCGGTGTGAAACTACGCCTGGAAACGCCGTCGTGGGACGTGATCGCCGCCGGCCGCTGGAGCGGGCGCTATGACATCTGCATCTGCTCGATGACCCCGAGCAAGGCCCGCGCCGAAGTCTTCGACTTCCCGGTGGAGTATTACGCCTCCCCTGCCGTGATCGTGGTCAATGCCAAGGATGACAGCATCCACGGCGCCAAGGACCTGAGCGGCAAGAAAGTCGGCCTCACCAGCGCCTCCAGCTACGAGAGCTACCTGAACAAGAACCTGGTGATCGAAGGCGCCGAGGACACCCAGTTGCAGTACCCGTTCGAGAACGTGCAGATCGCCCCGTACGACACCGATAACGTCGCCTTCCAGGACCTCGGCCTGGGCGTAGGAGTGCGCCTGGATGCGATCCTGACCAACCTGGTCACGGCCCAACCGCGCCTGGACCAGGACAAACGCTTCAAACTCGCCGGCGCAGCGCTGTATGCCGAACCCAACTCGGTGGCCATCGAAAAAGGCGACGCCCAGTGGGACGCCAAGGTGCGTGAGGTGTTTGCCCAGTTGAAACAGGACGGCACCCTGAGCAAACTGTCGCAAAAATGGATCGGTGCCGATATCAGCCAATGAGTGTTCCCCCAAAACCTGCGCGCGCCCTGCTGGGCTTTCGCACGCGGCTTTACCTGACCTGGGCGGCGCTGTTCGCCCTGTTTGCCAGTTTCTTCCTGAGCTTTGACCTGAAGTTCTCGATCATTCTCGACAAGCTGCCCAACCTGGTCGGCCTGCACCTGGCACCCAATGGCTTCCTGCAAGGCGCAGCGCTGACGCTGTTCCTGTGCCTGTGTTCGATTGCCGCCTCGTCGGTGCTAGGCTTCGTCACCGCGCTCGGGCGCTTGTCCAAAAGTGCCGTGGCCTTTGGTATCGCCAGCTTCTACGCGTCGTTTTTCCGTGGCACGCCGTTGCTGATCCAGATCCTGCTGATCTATCTGGGCCTGCCGCAGCTGGGCCTGGTGCCGGGCGCCATCGTCGCGGGGATCATCGCGCTGTCGCTGAACTACGGCGCGTACCTGAGCGAGATCTTCCGCGCCGGCATCCTGGGCGTCCCTCAGGGGCAACGGGAAGCCGCATTGGCCCTGGGCATGCGCGACAGTGCGATCTTCTGGCACGTCACCCTGCCCCAGGCCATGCGCACCATCGTCCCGCCGGCGACCAACCAGTTCATCTCCATGCTCAAGGACTCGTCGCTGATCTCGGTGATGGGCGTGTGGGAAGTGATGTTCCTGGCGCAATCCTACGGGCGCTCCAGCTACCGTTATATCGAGATGCTCACCACCGCTGCGATCATTTACTGGGTGATGTCCCTCGGCCTGGAACTGATCCAGGCACGCATGGAGCGGCACTATGGCAAGGGATATGCGAGGCGAGAGTGAGGTCATTGAAGTCACTATCGCCCTCAGGCTTACTGCACCAATCGAGCTGAACTTTTATCGCATCGGACTAGAGACATCTCCCGCAAACACGCGGTGCTTGGCCTGACAGTTATCCCCCGGGTGCCCCGCTAAATTCCCCGCCTCATACATCAGGAGGTGGGTTTACATGCCACTCATTCAGAAACAACTCGTACTCGCCATCACGCTCGCGCTGGGGGCCACCTGTGCTCAGTACGCACAGGCCCGTGACGACATGGAACCCGACAGCGAGTGGTTCGAACAGATTGCGAAACATCACCAGAAAACTCATTTCGACCCGGCCACTCCCACCCCCGAAGATTTCTATTTCATCGACCGAGCCAACAGTCGTAACGGCCTGAGCGTTGCCCGCGTGCTGGACTCCGCAGTGGATGCCGCGCTGGCATCGGAGGAGTTGAGTGACTGGGAAAAGTACCAGCTTGAAAACTACGGGCTGTACTTGAGCAGCCTGGAGCCAGGTCGCTTGGGTACGCTGCTGGAGCAATTGGCCGGCAGCCAGAACGCCAACCTGGGCACGGCCACTCAAAACAGCATGAAACGCTTGCACGCCAGCCTGCTGACAGCCATACGCCAATTGGATAACCACACCGGTGAGGACGGCCGTGTCTGGCTCCAAGGCCTGGCCAGCAGCGGTGCCCTCGATGCCCAACACGGCAGCGCCGGCTTGAAACAAAGCAGCCAGGGCCTGTTGCTGGGTGCAGATGGAGCAATCGATGACGCCTGGCGGGTCGGTGTGGTGGGCGGCAAGTCTGGCAGCGACCTGAGCGCCCGGCATTTCAACGGTGAAGTGGACAGCTGGCACCTGGGCGCCTATGCGGTGCGCCAGGACGGTCCATGGGCTTTACGCCTGGGCGCGCTGTACAGCAGCCATTCCGGGCAGAACACGCGCAGTGTGGACTTCGACTTCATCGATTACCGCGAACGCCTCACGGGCAAGTACAAGGCCCAGAGCCAGAACGCATTCGCCGAACTGGGCCATCGGTTCGTCACCGACGGCTTGCATGCCGAACCGTTTGCCGGAATCGGCTTCCAGCGGTATCACCGTGACCGCTTCTCCGAGAAAGGTGGCCATAGCGCGTTGAACGTGGGCACCCAAACCCAGCAAAACCTCAGCAGCACCTTCGGCCTGCGCTTGAGCCGCGACATCGCAGTGGCCGACCGGATCACCCTCAAGCCGCACCTGAGCGCCCATTGGAAACACTTGTATGGCGACACCAACAGCCGCGTACGCCAATCCTTTGCCAGGGAAACCCGCGAGGACTTCAACAGCGCGTTCAGCATCGGCGGTACCTCGCTGGACCGAGATAATCTGGCCTTGCGCACGGGGCTGGACATGCGTCTTTCGGAGCACCAGACCCTGAGCATCGCGTACACCGCCGAAGTGGGCGACAACAGCCGCAACCATGGACTAATGGGCCAATGGCAAAGCGCGTTTTAAGACAGAAACTGAAGAACCTTCACACTCACACAGGTCTTGAAGGCTGACATTAAGCACCACTTTTTGCTCGCTACACTCCGGTCTCCTATACAAACGAGGCCGGAAATCATGATATCGACACTCTCGTTTTTCCCTCCCCTTGGTGCACTCTTCGCACAAAGCGCCAACGCCTTGGCCGAGGCTGCCACTCCGCCCGCCGCAGCACCCGAGCCACACACCGCGCCTCCAACCACTCCGCGCTCGTTCGGGCACCCCGCCCGCCAGGCCTCAAATGGCCAGCTCGGCACCAATATTGTCAAAGTCATCACCACGCCTAACTCCCCGCGCCGCGACGGGATGAATATCGACGAGATCGCGCGCCTCACCCAAACCCCGTCCAACCTTGATAAGTCACACATCATCAAAGCCGTCGACATCGTCAACAGCCCGGGCGTGCACATCAACTCACCGGGTCATGGCCTGAGCAGCTCCGGGCTCACCTCTGTCTGGCTGGAGAATCGAGGAAGCATCACGGCCCAATCCGGCACGGGTATGGCCCTGAAGGGAGAAAAGGCCGATGAGGTGATCAACCATGGCCTGATTGCAGGTGGCAATGGAGTCGCTCTGGACATGGGCGGCGGTGACGACCTGTTGGTTGTCAAAAATGGCAGCCGCTTCAAAGGCGAAGTCGATGGCGGCAGCGGTACCAACCAGGTGGTTCTCGATGACACCAAAGGCGGCACGTTCGAAGGTGCGACCCGAATGCAACACCTGTGGGTCGGCAAGGGCGCCTGGGAACTGACCGGTGCACTGCACGACAATCGGCACGGCAAGGTGTACGGCGATGCTGCCTTGACCAACCGCAGCGTTATCAAGGGGACCCTGGATATTGATGCGGGCGGCAGCTACTCCGGCGGCACCGTCGACTCCCTTAATGTCGCGGGTACTCTGCTGCTCGATCCTGAAAATACACCACGGACCCGGATCTGGAAGGATCTGCACCTCAAACCAGGATCGACCATGGCGTTCAAAGTGGGCGCAGACCAAGCCCACTCCACGCTGAAAGTCGGCAATACGTTAACGCTGGATAACGCCACCCTGAAACTTGATGTACAGCCGGAAAGTGAAGCACTGCTCACGCGCCAGCTACGTATCGCGGATGCGGCATCCATCAAGGGAACATTCAGCGCCGTTACCAGCAACCTGACCACCCTGGAACCTGAACTGCTCTACAAACCTGAGGGTATTTTTGTCGGCTTCAAGCGCAAGCAGAGCGCCGCACCCTCCGCTGACCATTAAAAAATTGGCAAAAAAAAGGGGGGCACCTGCCCCCCCGAGGATTAAACGGTAGTGTCGAAGGCTGGATCAGCCTTCGATTTCAATCAGGATTTCGCCAGGGTTCACCCGGTCGCCCTTGGCCACGTGAACGGCGGACACCTTGCCGGCAATCGCAGCCTGCACTTCGGTTTCCATCTTCATCGCTTCGGTGATCAGCACGGCCTGGCCGGCCTTGACCACATCGCCTTCCTTGACCAGCACATCGACGATATTGCCTGGCATCGCCGTGCTGACATGCCCCGGCTCGCTGGCCTGCTTGCGCTTGCTGCCGCCACCGCCGACGAATTCGTTGAGCGGTTCGAACACCACTTCTTCCGGCATGCCATCGATGGACAGGTAGAAATGGCGCTTGCCTTCGGCTTTCACACCGACACCGGTGATGTCCACACGGTAGCTTTCGCCGTGCACGTCGATGACGAACTCGGTCGGCACGCCTTCACCACCGGCACGGGCCACGCCGCCGGCTTCAGGGATAGGCAGCAGCACCTCAGGCGTCAGGGTGCCGGCGTCGCGTTCCTCGAGGAACTTGCGCCCGATGTCCGGGAACATGGCGTAGGTCAGCACGTCTTCTTCGGACTTGGCCAGTGCGCCGATTTCGCCGCGCAGCTTGGTCATCTCCGGCTTGAGCAGGTCGGCCGGGCGCACGTCGATCACTTCTTCGCTGCCGATGGCCTGGCGACGCAACTTCTCGTTCACCGTGCCCGGCGCCTTGCCGTAGCCGCCTTGCAGGTAAAGCTTCACTTCGTTGGTGATGGTCTTGTAGCGCTCACCGGCCAGCACGTTGAAGAACGCCTGGGTGCCGACGATCTGCGAAGTCGGGGTCACCAGCGGCGGGAAGCCGAGGTCTTCACGCACCCGTGGAATTTCAGCCAGCACTTCGCTCATGCGGTTCAGAGCGCCCTGCTCTTTCAACTGGTTGGCCAGGTTGGAAATCATCCCGCCCGGCACCTGGTTGACTTGCACACGGGTGTCGACGGCGGTGAATTCGCTTTCGAACTGGTGGTACTTCTTGCGCACGGCATAGAAGTACAGGCCGATCTCTTGCAGCAGCTCCAGGTCGAGACCGGTATCGAATTCGCTGCCTTTAAGGGCGGCGACCATAGACTCGGTGCCCGGGTGGCTGGTGCCCCAGGCGAAGCTGGAGATCGCGGTGTCGATATGATCGGCACCGTTTTCGATCGCCTTGAGTTGGCACATCGCGGCCAAACCGGCGGTGTCGTGGGAGTGGATAAAGATCGGCAGGCTCTGCTCGGCTTTCAGCGCCTTGACCAGTTCACCGGTGGCGTACGGCGTCAGCAGGCCGGCCATGTCCTTGATCGCGATCGAGTCGCACCCCATGGATTCCAGCTGCTTGGCCTGGGCCACGAAGGCCTCGACGGTGTGCACCGGGCTGGTGGTGTAGGCGATGGTGCCCTGGGCATGCTTGCCGGCGGCTTTGACCGCTTCGATGGCCACACGCAGGTTACGCACGTCGTTCATGGCGTCGAAGATGCGGAATACGTCGATACCGTTGACGGCAGCCTTGGCCACGAAGGCCTTGACCACGTCGTCGCTGTAATGGCGGTAGCCCAGCAGGTTCTGGCCGCGCAGGAGCATTTGCAGGCGCGTGTTAGGCAACGCGGCACGCAGTTTGCGCAGGCGCTCCCACGGGTCTTCCTTGAGGAAGCGTACGCAGGCGTCGAAGGTCGCGCCGCCCCAGACTTCCAGGGACCAGTAGCCGACTTTATCGAGCTTGTCGCAGATCGGCAGCATGTCGTCGGTGCGCATGCGGGTCGCCAGCAACGATTGGTGGGCGTCGCGCAGGATGGTGTCGGTTACGAAGATTTTTTTAGTCATTGGAATGTTCCTCACAGGCCTGCGTGGGCGGCGATGGCGGCGGCGATGGCCAGGGCCAGCTCTTCGGGTTTGCGCTTGATCGAGTAGTTGGTCAGCTCAGGGTGGCTTTCCACAAAACTGGTGTTGAACTGGCCGCTGCGGAATTCCGGGTTACGCAGGATTTCCTGGTAGTAGGCGGCCGTGGTCTTCACGCCTTGCAGGCGCATGTCGTCCAGGGCACGCAGGCCGCGGTCCATGGCTTCTTCCCAGGTCAATGCCCAGACCACCAGCTTCAGGCACATGGAGTCGTAGAACGGCGGGATGGTGTAGCCGGTGTAGATCGCCGTGTCGGTACGCACGCCGGGGCCGCCGGGCGCGTAGTAACGGGTGATCTTGCCGAAGCTTGGGAGGAAGTTGTTCTTCGGGTCTTCGGCGTTGATGCGGAACTGCAACGCAAAGCCACGGTGCTGGATGTCTTCCTGTTTGACCGACAACGGCAGGCCCGAGGCGATTCGGATCTGCTCGCGGACAATGTCGATCCCGGTGATTTCTTCGGTGATGGTGTGCTCCACCTGCACCCGGGTGTTCATCTCCATGAAGTACACCTCGCCCTCGGCGAGCAGGAACTCCACGGTGCCGGCGTTCTCGTAGCCCACGGCCTTGGCCGCGCGCACCGACAGGTCGCCGATGTAGGCGCGCTGTTCCGGGGTGAGCTGCGGGCTCGGGGCGATTTCGATGAGCTTCTGGTTACGGCGCTGGATCGAACAGTCGCGCTCGAACAGATGCACCACGTTGCCGAAGCTGTCACCGAGGATCTGCGCCTCGATGTGCTTGGGATTGACGATGCATTTTTCCAGGAACACTTCCGCCGAACCGAACGCCTTGGTAGCTTCGGAGATCACGCGGGGGAAGGCTTGTTCGAGTTCTTCACGGCTGTTGCAACGGCGGATACCGCGACCGCCACCACCGGAGGTGGCCTTGAGCATCACCGGGTAACCAATGCGGTCGCCTTCGGTGAGGGCCTCGGTGATGTCGGCGACGTTGCCTTCGGTGCCGGGCGTGACCGGCACACCGGCCTTGATCATGCTGCGGCGGGCTTCGGTCTTGTCGCCCATGCGGCGAATCACTTCAGCCGAAGGGCCGATGAATTTGATTCCCCGTTCGGCGCAGATGTCTGCCAACTCGGCGTTTTCCGACAGGAAGCCGTAGCCGGGGTGCAGCGCATCGCAACCGGTTTCCACCGCCAGGTTCACCAGCTTGCGCGGGTTCAGGTAGCCGGCCAGCGGCTCGGCACCAATGCTGTGGGCTTCGTCGGCACGCTTGACGTGCAACGCATGGCGGTCGGCGTCCGAGTAAACCGCGACCGAGCGAATGCCCATCTCGGCGCAGGCACGCACGATTCGTACGGCAATTTCACCACGGTTGGCGATCAGGATCTTTTTTATCACTTGGAAATTCCCTTGAGCCGATTGCTGCGTTCTTCGACCCGCTGGAGCCGGGTCGGCGCGTGACTAAATGTTTCAAGCCAGTCGCAGCCACACACTAAGCCCGTGGAGGGATTAACAAAAATCAATAATTATTGGGTCGCTCATAAGTAAAGACTTATAGTTGGCCGGTCGACCTGGGACGAGAGGATTTAAATAATGCGTAAGTCGCTGATGCGTATGACATTGCGTCAATTGCAGATCTTCAATGAAGTGTGCGACTTGCGCTCTTACAGCCGCGCGGCCGAGGAAATGTCTCTCACCCAACCGGCCGTGAGCCTGCAAATTCGCCAGCTCGAAGAGCTGGTCGGCCAGCCGCTGTTCGATTATGTCGGCAAGAAGCTCTACATGACCGAGGCTGCCGAAGCCCTGCAACGGGCCAGCCGGGATATTTTCGGGCGCCTGGAAAACCTCGATATGCAGCTGTCGGACATGCAGGGTTCGTTGCAGGGCCAGCTAAAGCTCGCGATTGAATCCAGCGCCAAGTACTTCGTGCCGCACCTGTTTGCCGCGTTCAAACGCCAGCATCCCGAGGTGCAACTGCACCTGACCGTGGTCAACCGCGCCCAGGTGATCCGCCGCCTCTCCGACAACCGCGACGACCTGGTGATCATGTCCATGGTGCCCCAGGACATGGGCCTGGAATTCCTGCCGTTCCTCAACAATCCGATCGTGGCCGTGGCGCCACCTGATCACCCCTTGAGCCTGCAAGGGCCGTTGCGTTTGCAGGACCTGGAACCCTACACGCTGTTGCTGCGCGAACCGGGCTCGGGCACGCGACTGGCCTGCGAGGAGTATTTCAAGGAGAAACGCGTGCACTTCACCCAGACGGTGGAAGTGGCCTCGGCCGAGGCGCAACGTGAATGCGTATGCGCCGGCCTGGGCGTGGCCTTGCTGACGCGCCATGCGGTCAATATGGAACTGGCCACCGGCGGGCTCAAGGAGCTGCCGGTGGAAGAACTGCCGCTGTACCGCAGCTGGTGCCTGGTGCAGGCCAAGGCCAAGCGCCTGTCACCGGTGGCCCATGCGTTCCTGGGCTTTATCCGCAGCGAACGGGTGCAGATCAGCGCGTTGGCTGAACGTTTCGCTGGGCAGCCGCGGGTGCCTGCCAGTGGAGTTCCGGGTAGTCACTGATGCTCTGCTGCAGCTGGCGCTGGTCGCAGCGGTCTTCGATTGCGCGACGGAACGCCATGCGGCGCTGGTCTTCCTGTTGACGACGGGTCTTGACGGAGCTGTTGCTGTCTTCGTAGGGCCGGGCCATTTGGAGTCTCCCAATGCGAGTACGGGGAGTACAGGATGGGTTGTAGCGATGACGGTTTAACGGCGCGGGGGTTACAGGACGATGAATCTTCCGAATAGATAAACAATCCAAATGTGGGAGGGGGCTTGCTCCCGATTACGGTACATCAGCCGATTTCTCTTTGACTGACCCACTGCTATCGGGATGTAGCCCCCTCCCACATTTTGAGCGTGTATGGCCCTGGATCAGTCGTCGAGGGCTTTGACGGACTTGGGCGACAACCGCAGGCTGCGCAAGCTGCGCTTGACGCTCTTGAGGTGGTTGACCAGGCTCGGGCCCCGCGCCATGGCAACGCCCATCGCCAGCACGTCGATCACCACCAGGTGAGCGATACGCGACGTCAGCGGGGTGTAGATCTCGGTGTCTTCGTGCACATCGATCGCCAGGTTGACCGTGGACAGCTCCGCCAACGGCGTCTGGCTCGGGCACAAGGTAATCAATGTCGCACCGCTTTCACGCACCAGGTTGGCGGTGATCAGCAGGTCTTTGGAGCGGCCCGACTGGGAAATGCAGATCGCCACGTCGGTCGGCTTCAAGGTCACCGCCGACATCGCCTGCATGTGCGGGTCGCTGTAGGCCGCTGCGGTCAGCAGCAGGCGGAAAAATTTGTGCTGGGCGTCTGCCGCCACCGCACCGGACGCGCCGAAACCATAGAACTCCACACGCTGGGCCTGGGACATGGCGGTCACGGCCTTTTGCAGCTCTACCGGGTCAAGCTTCTCGCGCACCTCCATGAGCGTGTGCAAGGTGGTGTCGAAGATTTTCAGGCTGTAGTCGGCGACGGAATCGTCTTCGTGAATCGCAAACTGGCCGAAGCTCGCGCCGGCGGCCAGGCTCTGGGCCAGCTTGAGCTTCAAGTCCTGGAACCCGGAGCAACCGATGGCGCGGCAGAAGCGCACGATAGTCGGCTCGCTGATGCCCACGCTGTGGGCAAGGTCGGCCATGGAACTGTGCATCACGGCCGCAGGGTCAAGCAGCACGTGATCGGCAACCTTGAGTTCCGATTTGCGTAACAGGTGGCGCGACTGGGCGATATGTTGCAACAGGTTCAAAGGGCAGGACTCTTGTTATTGGCAGGGCCAGGGATGTAGCAAGCTTGTAGTTATACTACAAGAATTGCCGTTTTGCCCGCCCGATGCATCACTAAATCGCCCTGATGCCCTTTGAATCAGCGGGCAGCTGCCTTGTAGCCATAGGGGCGTGCGGACTGTCTTCAGGGAAAATCTGCATTGTTGCGTAACAAATCTGCCAGCCCTTCGGCCTCCATCGGCCGACTGATCAGGTAGCCCTGCACCTCATCGCATCGTTCTGTACGCAGGAAATCCAGCTGCTGCTGATCTTCCACGCCTTCGGCCACCACTTTGAGCGCCAGTCCGTGCGCCATCGCAATGATCGCTCGGGTAATGGCGGCGTCTTCCCGCCCCTGACCGAGGCCGCGGATAAAGGTCTGGTCGATCTTTACGTAATCCACAGGGATACGCTTGAGGTAACTGAGGGATGAATAGCCGGTGCCAAAGTCGTCGATGGCCAGCTTCACGCCCAGGTCGCGCAGTTGCTGGAAGGTCGCGATGATGTGTTCAACACTGTCGAGCAACTGGCTCTCGGTCAGTTCCAGTTCGAGGTATTGCGGGTCCAGGCCGGTTTCTTCCAGTACCTGGCGCACCAGGCTGACCAGCTTGCCCTGGCGCAACTGGTGCACCGAGAGGTTCACCGACACGCGGATCGGTGCCAGCCCCTGGCGCTGCCACTCACAGGCTTGCCAGCAGGCCTCGCGCAGCACGAATTCGCCCAGCGGTACGATCAGGCCCGTTTCTTCGGCCAGGCCGATAAAGTCGCCTGGCGGCACCATGCCCCATTGCGGATGTTCCCAGCGGATCAACGCTTCGGCAGCGTTCAGCTTGCCGGTGGCCAGGCACAGTTTCGGCTGGTAGAACACCGTGAGCTGGCGCTCATCGATGGCTTTGCGCAGATGGTTTTCCAGCTGCAAACGCTCCAGGGTGCTGGCTTGCAGGCTGTCGGTGTAGAACTGGAAGTTATTGCCGCCCAAGTGCTTGGCGTGCTGCATGGCCATGTTCGATTGACTGACCAGCGCGGAAATTTCCCGCGCGTTATCCGGCAACAGGCTGATACCCATCGACGCACTCACCACCAACTCATGCCCTTCCACCGTCACCGGCACCCGCAGTTTGGCCAGCAGCCGTGTGGCCACCCGCGCCAGGCTCGACAGGTTGCCGTAGGCGTCGAACAGCACGGCGAACTCATCGCCGGACAAACGCGCGATGGTGTCAGCCTCGGGCAAGGCATTGATCAACCGACGGGCCATTTTTTGCAGCAACTGGTCGGCCACTTCATGGCCCAGGCTGTCATTGAGCAACTTGAAGCGGTCGAGGTTGATATGCAGCAACGCCAGGCTGCGCCCGCCCTGGCGTACACGCTGATGGGCCTCGCGCAGCCGTTCGCGGAACAGCGAGCGGTTGGCCAGGCCGGTCAACTCATCGTAGTGGGTGAGGTAGCGCATGCGCTCCTCGGATTCGCGCCGCGCCGATAGATCGGCGAAGAAGCCCACGATATGACTGACTTTTCCGCGAACATCGCGCACCACGTTCAGTTGCAGCCATTGCGGGTACAGTTCGCCATTCTTACGCGTTTCTACCAATTCGCCCTGCCAGGTCCCATGCGTGAGCAGCGCTTGGCGGATCACCGGGAAGTGGCGCCGCGCATCACGACTGCTGGGCAGCTCGACGACGTTGCGACCGAGCATGTCATCGATCTCAAAGCCAGTGACACGGCTGAAAGCCTGATTGACGGCGATTAATTTGTAGTCCGGATCAAGGATCACAATGCCTTCGCTGGCCGCCTCGAACACGGTCGAGGCCAGTCGCTGTTGCTCCTCCAGGGCTTTGCCGGCGCTGACGTCGCGGCGTGTGCCGAGCATTCGAATCACTCGCCCGCTCGGCGCGCGCTCTACGGCGCGACCACGGTCTTCGATCCATACCCAGTGACCATCGCCATGGCGCACGCGGTATTCCACCTGGTAATCCTCAGTGCGCCCTTTAAGGTGCTCCACCAGCGCCCGCTTGAGCAGCGGCAGGTCGTCGGGGTGCAGGCGCGGCTTGAGGTGGCCGAGCATGGCCGTGACGTACTCGGGCTCGAGGCCGAACAGCTCTTTGAGCTGGGTGTGATGAACCTCATCGGTTTGCAGGTTCCAGTCCCACAGGCCCAGCTCACTGGCTTGCAGGGCCATGGCCAGGCGCGCCTCGCTTTTATTCAGGGCCAGGCTGGCGGCGTCCAGTTCCTGGCTGCGTTGTGCCACGCGGTCCTGCAGGCCGATCTGCGCCTCACGTAGTTCCTGCTCAACCTGACGCCGCTGCTCGACTTCGCGCACCAGATCCTGATTCAGCTGCTCGCTGCGCTGCTGCGCCTGCTGCAGATGCTCGATCAATGCCTGGTTCTGGAAACGCCGCAGCAGCCCGCGCTGGATCAGGCGGTTGACCTGCCACGCCACCACGCTCAGGGACGCCAGCAGGATCAGGCCGAGCACACCCCAGCCCTGTTGCTGCGGGGCGCCATTCCAGAACAGATAGACAATCGCCGGCACCAGGCACGGCAAGGCAAAGGACAGGAACGCCGGAAAGCTCACTGCGTAGGCAACGCTGGCCGACAGCGTCGCCGCACCGATCAGGCCGAACACCCAGGCCTGCTGCATGAAGCTGTCCACCGGCACCAGGGCGATGGCTGCGGTGGCCAGGGTCAGTCCGCTGACCGCCGAACCCAGCATGAACATGCGCCGCCAGATGGGTTGGGCCTGACGGCTGGGCATGGCCGAATCAAAGGCCGCCACCTGGATCACACGCATCGCCACCAGGGCCAGCAGCCACACCAGCCAGACGCTGTCGAGCAGGTATTGCCTGGGGTTCCACAGCAGCCAGGCGCAGACCAGGCCGTTGACCAGCATTAATAAGGTGGGCAGCAACGAGCCCTGATAGAGCAGGCGTGTGCGCTCGACCGCCATCTCGGTAGCGTAATGTTTGCGGATAACCTGCGCGGGCGCCGCCGAGGGGCCGAGCAGGTCGGTGCTGAGAGTCATAGGCAGTGTTCTTATAATGGTGAGCCCGAAACGTCGACGGAGCATACACAAGCAAGCGCTTGGGCCAAACTGCTCCAGATCATAAAAGTCACCCTGTGAACAGCCGCAAACCTTGGGGCCAGACCCCTTGAGCGAGGCACGGCGCGGGCTGTGGCCCATGACTTACCGGTCATCAGCCCTGCCAGAATGTTTGCCCGGCCGGGACCACGCGAGACGTTTTGCGTCGACCACCCGGCATTGGGATTTGCCCGAGCCCCCTTAGGCCCATAGAATGCGCCGATGCGCGATGATCTCTCTCTTTTGCTGAACTCCCTCAACGATGCCCAACGCCAGGCCGTAGCGGCCCCCGTTGGCCGTCAGTTGGTCCTGGCCGGTGCTGGCTCCGGTAAAACCCGAGTGCTGGTGCACCGTATCGCCTGGTTGATCCAGGTCGAGAACGCGTCCCCGCATTCGATCCTGTCGGTGACTTTCACCAACAAGGCCGCTGCCGAGATGCGCCACCGCATCGAGCAGTTGATGGGCATCAGCCCGGCCGGTATGTGGGTGGGCACCTTCCACGGCCTGGCGCACCGCCTGTTGCGGGCACACTGGCAGGAAGCGGGCCTGGCCCAGACCTTCCAGATCCTCGACAGCGATGACCAGCAACGCCTGGTCAAGCGCGTGATCCGTGAGCTGGGCCTCGACGAGCAGCGCTGGCCGGCGCGCCAGGCCCAGTGGTTTATCAACGGCCAGAAAGACGAAGGCCTGCGCCCGCAGCACATCCAGGCCAGCGGCGATTTGTTCCTGGCCACCATGCGCAGCATTTATGAAGCCTACGAGGCGGCCTGCGCCCGCGCTGGCGTTATCGACTTCTCCGAGCTGCTGCTGCGCGCCCTCGACCTGTGGCGCGACAATCCGGGTTTGCTGGCCCATTACCAGAAACGCTTCCGTCACATTCTGGTGGACGAGTTCCAGGACACCAACGCCGTGCAGTACGCCTGGTTGCGTCTGCTGGCCAAGGGCGGCGACAGCCTGATGGTGGTGGGCGACGACGACCAGTCGATCTACGGCTGGCGTGGCGCGAAAATCGAGAACATCTACCAGTATTCCGAGGACTTCCCGGACGCGGTCACCATCCGCCTGGAGCAGAACTACCGCTCCACCGCCGGCATCCTCAAGGCCGCCAACGCCTTGATCGCCAACAACACCGGGCGCCTGGGCAAAGAGCTGTGGACCGACGGCGGCGAAGGCGAGGCGATCAACCTGTATGCCGCGTTCAACGAGCACGATGAAGCGCGCTACGTGGTGGAAACCATCGAAAGCGCGCTGAAAACCGGCCTTGCCCGTAGCGATATTGCGATTCTGTACCGTTCCAACGCCCAATCGCGGGTGCTTGAAGAAGCCTTGCTGCGCGAGCGCATCCCGTACCGCATTTATGGCGGCCAGCGCTTCTTCGAGCGTGCGGAAATCAAGAACGCCATGGCATACCTGCGTTTGCTCGAAGGCCGTGGCAACGATGCAGCGCTGGAGCGGGTGATCAATATCCCGGCCCGTGGCATCGGCGAGAAAACCGTCGAGGCGATTCGCGACCACGCGCGCCATGCCGATGTGTCGATGTGGGAGTCCATGCGCCTGCTCATCGCCAATAAAGGCCTGACCGGCCGTGCTGCCGGGGCGCTGGGGGTGTTTGTCGAGTTGATCGAGAACCTCGCGGCCAAGTGTTCGGAAATGCCCCTGCACCTGATGACCCAGACGGTGATCGAGCAATCCGGGCTGATTGCCTATCACGAAGCGGAAAAAGGCGAGAAAGGCCAGGCCCGGGTAGAAAACCTCGAGGAACTGGTCAGCGCCGCCCGCGCGTTCGAAAACACCGAGGAAGACGAAGAGCTGACTCCGCTCGCCGCCTTCCTCGGCCATGCGTCCCTGGAGGCCGGCGATACTCAGGCCGATGAGCATGAAGACAGCATCCAGTTGATGACCTTGCACAGCGCCAAGGGCCTGGAGTTTCCGTATGTGTTCCTGGTGGGCATGGAAGAAGGCCTGTTCCCCCACAAGATGAGCCTGGAAGAGCCCGGCCGTCTTGAAGAGGAACGCCGCCTGGCCTATGTGGGCATCACCCGCGCAATGCAGAACCTGGTGATGACCTACGCCGAGACCCGACGCCTGTACGGCAGCGAGACCTACAACAAGGTATCGCGCTTCGTACGTGAAGTGCCGAAGGGACTGATCCAGGAAGTGCGCCTGTCCAACAGCGTCAGCCGCCCGTTCGGCGGGGGCCAGCAGCAGAACTCCAGCAACATGTTCGCCGGTTCCGAGATTCCGGAAACCCCATTCAGCCTGGGCCAGCAGGTCAGGCATGCGATCTTCGGCGAAGGCGTGATCCTCAACTTCGAAGGCGCCGGAGCCCAGGCACGGGTGCAGGTGAACTTCGCCGAAGGCAGCAAATGGCTGATGATGGGCTACGCGAAGCTCGAAGCGGTCTGAAACATTTGCCAACATGAAGGTTATTGGCCCGCCCTTGTTTTTAACGAGCGCGGGCCAATATCTGTAATACGTCCTACAGACCATTCTGATTCGGTCTTACGCAAAAGCCCGAAACATTATGTCGCTAGCCACTGTCACTACACCTGTGCAACATGGCGCGCGTGCAATCCACAAATGGGAATTCCCTTTATGAAACGTTTTCTTAGCATCGCCATGGCGTTGTGCATCGGCCTGACGATGAGCCTCGACGCCAACGCCAAACGCTTCGGTGGCGGCAAAAGCTCGGGCGCGGCGCCGACTCACCAGACCAGCCAAATGGCTCCATCCGCCGGTGCCGGCGGTGCTGCCGCTACCGCAGGCGCAGCCGGGGCT
>NZ_FKLB01000016.1:0-47430 GCF_900067035.1 Pseudomonas sp. 1 R 17 | reverse complement strand
GCCTTGATCTGCTGGTCGGCATTGCCCTTCTCCCAGCCATCGCGCAGCAACCAGCCGAACGAAGAGTGGGCTCCACGGGCGCTGATATTGATGTTCTCGGCGACGCTGGACAGCGGAATGATGCCTTCCTTCTTGCGATCTTCCGGGCACAGCAGCACACCGGCGGCGATGGCGTCGCGGGGTGAGCGCAGTTGCAGGGCCTCCCCGCATAACTCAAGGCTGCCGGCGCTGGCGCGTTCCAAGCCGCTGAGCAAACGGAACAACTCCGTGCGCCCTGCCCCCACCAGGCCGAACAGACCGAGAATCTCGCCCTTGCGCACCTCAAAACTGACCGGCTCACGCAAACCCGGACCCAGCAAACCGTCGACCTTGAGCGCCACCTCACCGTGCTCGCGCGGGCGGTAGTCGTAGATGTCCTGGATGTCGCGGCCGACCATGCAGGTCACCAACTGGTCGTGGGTCAACGCGCTCATGTCGTCGAAGGTGCGCACGTAACGGCCGTCCTTGAACACCGTGACCGCGTTGCAGATGCGGAACACCTCTTCCATGCGGTGCGACACGTAGAGCACCACTTTGCCCTCGTCCCGCAGGCGCGTAATGATCGCCATCAAGCGGTCGATCTCCCGCGCCGACAGGCTGCTGGTCGGTTCGTCGAAGGCAATCACATGGGCGCCACGGGACAGCGCCTTGGCAATTTCCACCAGTTGGCGCTGGCCCAGGGACAGGCGCCCGAGTTTTTCCTCGGGGTCGATTTCATCCGCCAGGCCCTTGAGGCAAGCCAGGGCCTGCTTGCGCAACAGGCCCCGGTTGACCACGCCGAAGCGCGAGGGCAAATGCCCGAGGAACAGGTTTTCGGCGACGGTCATTTCCGGCACCAGGTGCAGCTCCTGGTGGATCACCGCCACGCCGCTGGCGATGCTGTCGGCGGCGCATTTGAACGCCATGGTCTGCGCGCCGATCTGCACCGTGCCGCTGCTGGGAATATAGGCGCCGCCGAGGATCTTCAGCAGCGTCGACTTGCCCGCACCGTTCTCGCCCATCAGGGCGTGCACCTGCCCCGGGTGGGCGGTGAAGCTGATGCCGTCCAGCGCCTTGACCCCGGGAAAGGTTTTGCCGATAGCGTCGAAACGCAGGGCCGCCGCCGTCATTTCCACAGCCCGATCTTGGTCAGTTCTTCCTGGAAGTTGGCGCGGGTGATCAGGGTCACTTCATCCATGGCCGTGTACTTCGGCGGTTCGGTGCCCTTGGTGACCCACTCGTACATCATCAGCGCGGTGTTGTAGCCTTCGATGTGCGGGCTTGGCAGCATGGAGCCGAAGAAGCCGCTGTTGGCCTTCTTCAATTCGCCGATGGCGTCGGTGCCATTGATGCCGATGCCGATCACATTGGCGGCGGCGAAACCGGCGCTTTCAGTGGCGCGCACGCCGCCGAGCACGGTGTTGTCGTTCATGCCGCCGATGATCAGGTTTTTCGCGCCGCTGGGCAGCTTGACCAGGGCCGAGTTGGTGGCGTCCATGCTGCCGGGGACGTCGAGGGTTTTCAGCGCGGCGGTGAGGATATGGTCCTTGGGAATGCCGGCTTCTTCCAGGGATTTGATCGAGCCATCGGTGCGTTTTTTGCCGGTGTCGAGTTCATTGAAGGTGTTGATCACCGCGTAGGTGTCCTTCCAGTCCCAACCGCGTTTTTTCGCTTCGGCGGCCATGGCCGCGCCTTGTTTCTGGCCCACTTCAAACGCGGCCATGCCCAGGTACGGCACGTCTTCCATGAAGTTGCCCTTGGCGTCGACAAAGCGATCATCCACGGCAATCACTTTCAGGCCGTTGGCCTTGGCCTTGGCGACGATGGCCGGGCCCAGGGACACATCCGGCGGGCAGATCACAAAGCCCTTGGCGCCGTTGGCGGCCAGGCTGTCGATGGCCGAGAGGGTTTTCTCGCCATCGGGCACGGCGATCTTGATCACGGTAAAGCCATGTTCCTTGCCGGCTTTTTCGGCAAAGGCCCATTCGGTCTGGAACCACGGTTCCTCGGCCTGTTTGACCAGGAAGCCGATCTTCACTTCTTCAGCGGCCAGCAACAGCCCGCTCAAGCTCATGGCCGAGACCGCCACAGCGGCGCAGCACAGGGAACGGATACCACGACGACGATGATTCATACGGGTGACTCCTTGTTGTTGTTTTTTGTTTGCTGTTTTTTGTAGGAGCGAGGGGGACGCCTAGTTCTTGCTCGCGAAAAACGTTAACGATGACGCGTACATCCTGAATGCACGCGGCGCGCTCAGGCTTTTCGCGAGCAAGCTCGCTCCTACAGTGAAGCGGTGCAGCTAACCGGCAAAGCGATGGCAAGGCATGCCGGGTACATCGACTTCGATGGCCAGCACCGCACCGTCCAGAGGGTGATCCAATGGGCTGGCGGCGCTGGTGATATACAAAGTGGTGAGGTTGGGGCCACCGAATACGCAACTGGTGGGGCGACTCACGGGCAACTCGATAATGCGGTCCACCTCCCCCTCGGGCGTCAGGCGCAGCAGGCAACTGCCGTCCCAACGGGCGTTCCAGATGTAGCCTTGACTGTCCATGGCCGAGCCGTCCGGCCCGCCACGCTCATGGGGGCCGAACCACACCTGTGCCGGCTCGAGTTGGCCGTCGGCCTGGATCGAATACTGGTAGAGCGTGGCGTCCAGGCTGTCGCCGAAATGCACCTGGCGGCCGTCCTCGCTCCACAGTAAGGTGTTGGGAATGCCCAGGCCGTGAAGCAACGGCGTGACCTGCGCATCCGCATTGATGCGAAACAGGCCGCCGGAGCGCCGCGTGATCGGCAAGTCTTCGCCGTGTTCGCCGATGTTGTTCTGCATGGTGCCCAGCCACAGGCGGCCCAGGGCATCGCAGCGCGCTTCATTGCCACGGTTGCCCGGTTGCGGGTCGGCCACGCACAACAGGGTCAGGGCTTCGGTGGCCAGGTCCAGACGGTAGACACCGCTGCTCAGGGTCACCAGCGCATCACCGCGTTCGCACGGGATAAACGCCGAAACGTGCTCGGGCAACTGCCAGATCTGCAACTGCCCGTCCATCAGGCGCAGGGCCTGTTTGCCGGCGATATTGACCCAGTACAGCGCCTGGGTCGGCACGTCCCAGAACGGGCCTTCCCCCAGTTGCGCACGGTGCTCAGTGACAGCGGTACACGACATGACGCCTCCTGATAAGTGTTTACAGCGAGTCGCGGGATGGCGTGCCATCCACCAGGCGCTGGATGCGCAACGGGTTGGCGTTTTTCAACGCGTCAGGCAGCAGGCTATCCGGGTAGTTCTGGAAGCACACCGGACGCAGGAAACGGTCGATGGCCAAGGTGCCGACCGAGGTGCCACGGGCATCCGACGTCGCCGGATACGGGCCGCCGTGCACCATCGAATCGCAGACTTCGACGCCGGTCGGGTAGCCGTTGAGCAGGATGCGCCCGACTTTCTGTTCCAGCAGCGGCGTGAGTTCGGCGAACTGTTGAAAGTCTGCCGGTTCGCCAATGATCGTCGCCGTGAGCTGGCCGTGCAGGCCGTGCAAGGCAGCGCTGAGTTGGGCTTGATCAGCAACTTCGACAAACACCGTGGTAGGGCCGAAGACTTCTTCCTGCAGCACTTCATCGCCATCGATCAGCAAGCGCACATCGGCCTTGAACAGCTGCGGTTGCGCCTGATTGCCCGCCTGGGTGCTACCGGCCAAATGCTGAATGCCAGGGTGCGCCAGGAGTTTTTCCAGGCCTTTGCCGTAGCTGCTCAGGATGCCGGCATTGAGCATGGTTTGCGCCGGTTGCTCACCGATCAGTTGGGCGACCTGTTGGGTAAACGCGGTGAACTGCGGCGAAGCGATACCGATCACCAGGCCAGGGTTGGTGCAGAACTGGCCGCAGCCTTGCACCACCGACGCGGTCAGATCCCGAGCGACAGCATCCGCCCGCGCTTGCAGGGCCTGGGGTAGGACGATCACCGGGTTGATGCTCGACATCTCGGCAAACACCGGGATCGGCTGCGGGCGTGCCGCGGCCATATCGCACAAGGCGCGACCGCCCTTGAGCGAGCCGGTAAAGCCCACTGCCTGGATCGCCGGGTGCTTGACCAGCGCCTCACCGACGCCGCCGCCGAAGATCATATTGAACACACCGGCGGGCATCTCGGTGGCTTCAGCCGCACGGATGATGGCATTGGCCACCTGTTCAGCCGTGGCCATATGCCCGCTGTGGGCCTTGAACACCACGGGGCAGCCCGCCGCCAGCGCCGCAGCGGTATCACCACCGGCCGTGGAAAACGCCAGGGGGAAGTTGCTCGCGCCAAACACGGCCACCGGGCCCAGGCCAATGCGGTATTGGCGCAGGTCCGGGCGTGGCAGCGGCTGGCGATCGGGTAACGCCTTGTCGATGCGTGCGCCGTAGAAATCACCGCGACGCAGCACCGTGGCGAACAGGCGCATCTGGCCACTGGTACGCCCACGCTCGCCTTTGATACGGGCGGCAGGCAGCGCGGTTTCGCGGCAGACCAGCTCGATGAAGTTATCGCTCAGGCCATCCAGCTCGTCGGCGATCGCGTCCAGGAACTGCGCACGGCGCGCGGCACTCAACGCACGGTACGCCGGATACGCAGCGGCGGCGGCCTTGGCGGCGGCGTCGACTTCTTCCGGCGTGGCCTGATAGAAATCCTGCGGCAAGGTTTCGCCCGTGCTGGCATCGACGCTGTGCAGCTTGACGCTGCCGTTGGCGCTGCGCTGGCCGCCGATGTAGTTGTGGCCGAGGAACTGGGTCATGTTGATCTCCTTAAAGGGGGGTGACTTGGCCGGGTTCAAAGGCCGCATCGCTGCTGCCGACGCCATTGACCAACGGCGCGCCGAACTCGGCCTGGCTGATCTCGAACACATCGCCCGGTTGGGTACGTATACCATCGGCGAATGACAGCGTGGCGGTACCGAAGAAGTGAATATGCACATCGCCCGGCTTGAGGAACTGGCGGTATTTGAAGTGGTGGTACTCAAGATTTTCCAGGCTGTGGCACATATTGGCCTCGCCACTGAGGAATTCGTTCCGCCAGATTTCCTCGCCGTTACGCAGGATGCGGCTGGTGCCGGCCAGGTGCTGGGGCAACTCGCCCACGCGCAGTTCGGGGCCGTAGCTGCAGCTGCGCAGCTTGGAATGGGCCAGGTACAGGTAGTTTTTGCGCTCCATGATGTGGTCGGAGAACTCGTTGCCCACTGCAAACCCCAGGCGATAGGGCTTGCTGTCCGGGCCGATTACATACAGGCCGCCGATTTCCGGTTCTTCACCGGCGTCTTCGGCAAACGGTGGCACCGGGAAGGCTTCGCCTGGGCGCACGACGATGCTGCCGTCGCCCTTGTAGAACCATTCCGGTTGCACACCGGCCTGGCCGGCAGCGGGCTTGCCGCCCTCCACGCCCCATTTGAAGATGCGCATGGTGTCGGTCAAGGCGCTCTCATCGCCGGCCTGCTGGTGCATTTTGTCCCGCGCCGAGGCGCTGCCCAGGTGGGTCAGGCCGGTGCCGCTGATGAGCATATGGGCCGGGTCCGGGTGGTCCAGCGGTGGCAAAATCTTCAGGTCGGCCAGCAGTGCGGCGTAGTCATGGCTGTCGCCCAGGCCCAGGCTCTCGACCTGCTGCTGCAACTTGACGCCCGCCTCGATGGCGGCCAGCGCCAGTTCGCGCACGCTGCGCGCGGTACGCACTTCGCGCACTGTGGCGCCTTCTACAACGCCGACCCGGCGTTCACCGTTGCTTGACTCGAACTGAACTAAACGCATCAGACTTCTCCCAGATTAAGTACGTGTGGCGCCACGGGCGCTGGCGGCGAATTGATCGGCGGGCAGTACGTGCTTGCGCTCCAGCAGGCGGTAGACCACGCCGGTCAAGACCAGCCCGAACACCATGACCCCGGACAGGAAGTACAAGCCCGAGGCGAGGTTGCCGGTGTATTCCTTGAGCGCACCGATCACGAACGGACCGATATAGCCGCCGAGGTTGCCCACCGAGTTGATCAAGGCAATGCCCGCCGCCGCACTGGCGCCGGCAAAGAAGCGCCCCGGCAAGGTCCAGAACACGGCGGTGCAGGAAAACATCGCAAACGCCGCCAGGCACAGCGCGGCCATTTGCAGCACCGGCACACTCAGCCAGGCGCTGAAAAACAGGCCGATGGCGCCCAGCACATACAGCACGGCCAGGTGGCCGTAGCGATCATTCAGGCGGTCGGAACTGCGCGGGATGATCAGCAGGCCGATGATGCCGAAGATGTACGGCACGGCGGAGATAAAGCCGGTGACCAGGTCGGTGCCGCCAAACTGTTTGATCAGGGTCGGCAACCACAGGCCCAGGCCGTAAATGCTCAGGGTCACCGGCAGGTAGAACAGCGCCAGCAGCAACACGCGTTTGTCCTTGAGGGCATGCAGCGGGTTGCCGTGGCGGGTCTGGCCGTAGGCTTGCAGGTCCTTGGCCAATTCATCGGTGAGCCAGGTTTTTTCCGCGTCGCTCATCCATTTGACCTGCTTGGGGCCATCCGGCAGGTAGCGCAGCACTGGCCAGGTGAGCAGGATCGCCGGGGTGCCGATCACGATGAACAGCCACTGCCAGCCATGCAGGCCGAGGATGCCGTCCATGCCCAGCAGGCCGCCGGACACCGGGCCGGTGATCATCATCGCAATCGGTTGGGAGAGGATGAACAGCCCGAGGATCTTGCCGCGATGGCGCACCGGGAACCATTGGGTGATGTAGTACAGGACGCCGGGAAAGAACCCGGCTTCGGCAGCGCCGAGCAGGAAGCGCATCACATAAAAGCTGTGCGGCCCTTGCACGAAGGCCATGCCGATGGTGATCGCGCCCCAGGTGATCATGATCCGCGCGAACCAACGCCGTGCGCCGAAGCGGTCGAGCATCAGGTTGCTGGGGATCTCGAAGAGGAAGTAGCCAATGAAGAACAACCCCGCGCCCAGGCCATAGGCCGCATCGCCGATACCGACGTCGGCGCCCATGTGCAGCTTGGCAAACCCCACGGCGGAACGGTCCACGTAGGCGATCAGGTACAGCAGGATCAGGAAGGGAATCAGTTTCAGCGTGATGCGCCGAATAAGCCGCAGTTCCTGGCTCATGGGGTCGATCTCCGATTGTTGTTTTTATAGAAGCTCGGGGGACGCCTCTCGCGGAAATCCGCCAGGGTCATACCTCAGTTAAGCCAGACTATATAGTAGGACTATTTGCAAAACAACTCTTCCAAAGCATCGATTTTGCGCTTATGTTTAAGCACGCATAGAACATATAGTCATACAATAAGAGAATCGATCATGTCTGATAAAAAGCCCGGCCTACGCTCCGCCCAGTGGTTTGGTACCGCCGACAAAAACGGCTTCATGTACCGTAGCTGGATGAAGAACCAGGGCATTGCCGACCATCAGTTCCATGGCAAGCCGATCATCGGCATCTGCAATACCTGGTCGGAGCTGACCCCGTGCAATGCGCATTTCCGCCAGATCGCCGAGCACGTCAAACGTGGCGTGATCGAGGCCGGTGGCTTCCCGGTGGAATTCCCGGTGTTCTCCAACGGCGAATCCAACCTGCGCCCCACCGCCATGCTCACTCGCAACCTGGCGAGCATGGACGTGGAGGAAGCCATCCGCGGCAACCCGATTGACGGTGTGGTGTTGCTGACCGGCTGCGACAAGACCACCCCAGCCCTGCTGATGGGCGCCGCCAGTTGCGACGTACCGGCCATCGTGGTCACCGGTGGGCCGATGCTCAACGGCAAGCACAAGGGCCAGGACATCGGCTCGGGCACCGTGGTGTGGCAGCTCAGTGAACAGGTCAAGGCCGGCACCATTACCCTGGATGATTTCCTCGCGGCCGAAGGCGGCATGTCGCGCTCGGCGGGCACCTGTAACACCATGGGCACTGCGTCGACCATGGCCTGCATGGCCGAGGCACTGGGCACGTCCCTGCCCCACAACGCGGCGATCCCGGCGGTGGATGCGCGGCGTTATGTGCTGGCCCATATGTCCGGCATGCGTGCGGTAGAGATGGTGCGCGAAGACTTGAAGCTGTCGAAGATCCTCACCAAGGAGGCGTTTGAAAACGCCATCCGCGTGAACGCCGCCATCGGTGGTTCGACCAACGCCGTGATCCACTTGAAAGCCATCGCCGGGCGCATCGGCGTCGAGCTCGACCTGGACGACTGGACCCGCATCGGTCGCGGCATGCCGACCATCGTCGACCTGCAACCGTCGGGGCGCTTCCTGATGGAAGAGTTCTACTACGCCGGCGGCCTGCCCGCCGTGCTGCGTCGCCTCGGTGAAGCCAACCTGATCCCGCACCCGAACGCCTTGACCGTCAACGGCAAGACCCTCGGCGAGAACACCAAGGACTCGCCGATCTACGGCCAGGACGAAGTGATCCGCACCCTCGACAACCCGATCCGCGCCGACGGCGGCATTTGCGTGTTGCGCGGCAACCTGGCGCCACTCGGCGCGGTGCTCAAGCCGTCGGCAGCCAGCGCCGAGCTGATGCAGCATCGCGGCCGTGCGGTGGTGTTCGAGAACTTCGACATGTACAAGGCGCGCATCAACGACCCTGAACTGGACGTGGACGCCAACTCGATCCTGGTCATGAAAAACTGCGGGCCCAAGGGTTACCCAGGCATGGCCGAAGTCGGCAACATGGGTTTGCCGGCGAAACTGCTGGCCCAAGGCGTGACCGATATGGTGCGGATCTCCGACGCGCGCATGAGTGGCACCGCCTACGGCACCGTGGTCTTGCATGTGGCGCCGGAAGCCGCTGCCGGTGGACCGTTGGCCACCGTGAAGGAAGGTGACTGGATCGAACTCGACTGCGCCAATGGCCGCCTGCACCTGGACATCCCCGACGCAGAGCTGGCGGCGCGCATGGCCGACCTGAAACCGCCGCAGAACCTGATCGTCGGCGGCTACCGCCAGTTGTACATCGATCATGTGCTGCAGGCCGACCAGGGTTGCGACTTTGACTTCCTGGTGGGTTGCCGTGGGGCTGAAGTCCCCCGGCATTCCCACTAATTGGGATGCTATGATGCCGCGAATTTAAGTCAGAGCATCCCTGTCGTTATGGATCACCAGCCGCCCAAGCCGCGCAAGAGCATGCATGCCCAGATCGTTCAGGACTTGGGCATGCACATCGTTTCAGGTCGCTTCAAGCCCGAAGAACGGCTGCCCATGGAGGCCACGCTCTGCGAGGAGTACAAGGTCAGCCGTTCGGTGTTGCGCGAGGCGACCCGGGTGCTCAGCGCCAAGGGCCTGGTGTATTCCAAGCCGCGGGTGGGCGCGGTGGTGCGGCCGCGCTTGAAATGGCACCTGCTCGACCCGGACGTGTTGTCCTGGCTGATGCAGTCCACGCCCCACAGTGAATTCTTCAATACCCTGGCCGGTGTGCGGCGCATCCTCGAGCCGGAGATCGCCGCCATGGCCGCGACCACCGCCACCGATGAAGACATCGCCACCATCGAAAAAGCCTACCAGGGCATGGAAACCGCGCAGACCCACGAACAGCTGCTGCAGGCCGACCTGGACTTCCACCGCGCCATTGCCGATGCCACCCGCAACGACCTGCTCGCCTATATGTGCAACATGCTGTCGTTGCCGCTGCGCGAGTCGATCAACATCACCAACCGCCGCCCGGACATCCAGGGCCTGAGCCTGCCCCGGCACAAGGCGATCCTCACCGCGATCCAGAACCGCGACGCCCTCGGCGCGCGGCATGCGTCGCTGGTGCAGCTGGATGACACGCGGGTGGCGTTGGATACGGTGATGAATGTGCTGACGCCGCTATAACCCGATAGAGCCTCCACGCTCAACTCGGCGCAAGGGTCAACGCGTCGACATCACGGCCGACTTGACCGGTAGTTCGGAATATTGCGGGTGCTGCTTGACGAAGGTGCGAACGGACTGCTCCTGTCGATCCACCACACAGATGCCAATGCTGGGGTAATCAACGGTGCAGGTCCCCAACGCAAGGAGTCCGCAGTTTTTCACGCCATAGATCGCGGCCGGGCGAGCCGCGAGCGGGCAACCATAGGTCATTTCGCCCACGTAATTGATTTGTCCATTGGTGACGGTAAAGCGCAGCGGCTTCGAGTAGGGTCCCATCACGCCACGACGCGAGCCAAGGTCACTGACTTCATAGGTGCCTCCAGGCAACCATGCCGAGTAGTAGTCCTTGGGGCCCCAGCCATAGTCTTTGCCGGTGTCCACATTGTGAAAGCTCATCCAGGTTCCGTAGGGCCCACCCTCGATCAGTGCGCCCAGGACAAGACCTGCGTTTTCGGCGGAATAGACTTTTGAATCCAATGCCATTTCAGGTGGCAATGCCGAGCAGGCACTCATCAAGGCCACGGTTCCGATCACAAACAACTGACTTATTTTGCGCATTCAATCCTCGGTCCATCGAAAAAAGTTCAACTTTGCCAGTATCATGCGGCACTTCTCAACATCGGCGTTAAGGATGACCCCCCTTCCATGAGTAATTTATTTGCAGGCCGTGCGCTCGGCGCAACATTTTTCGCGTTGATATTGAGCGGCTGCAGCGTGTCGGGTACGTACCCCGATGCCACCGGACCGGATGCTGCCAAGCTACGATTTGTCAGCGACATGAGCAGCGCCACGCTGAGTGTAATAGATGCGCAACATTGCGATGGACAGACCACCGGCATCCTTAACAATCTGTTCCTGGCCAACACCCGCAGGCGGGCGGACATGTCGATGCCGCCGGTCTCCGAAAAAACGCCCTACCTGGAAATCCGCTTGCCCGCCAACAAAGAACTGTTCCTGCACTTGAATACCCAAGGCACAGGTTCGGTGTGCGGCATGGCTTTCACCCTCACTCCGCAAAACGGCGCGGAATACGAGGTGACGTTCACTGGCGCAGGCCGCCAGTGTGTGACGACACTCAAACGTCTGCATTCAGTAAAAGGCCAGGTGGTGCGCTCACCGGTCCCGGTGATCAATAAAGGGCTGCCCAGCTGCGTAGGTGCCAATGCGCTGTTCCCCGCGCCGCCGAAAGGCCTCCCCGCCACCCCGGAGCGTGATGCCTTGGCCGAGCAGATTATCGCCCCGAGCATCATTGCGGAAATGAAACCCCAGGCCAGCCCGCTGGACGACAGCGCGCGCGATCACGCAACTGATCTGGTGGTCAACAAGCGCAAGGCCCAGATGAACCTTGATCTGCCGGATGCCTATTGGGCGCAGTATCGTCAGAACGTCGTGAACTACCTGGTCCAGGCTCAGGGCGTAAAGGCCAAAGCACTTGAGCAGTACAAGGTTGAGTACCGTGCGCGCCTCTCACGGCTGGACACGCCCACGTTAAGAACCCTGGTGCCCGATACCCCGGCCACCGACATCACTCAGGCATTGGCTGTCAACGGTGCGATGCTGCAGTACTACCGGCAGTTGAATGGATTGCTGGAGAAAGAAGCAATGGCCGACAACTGGGCACACATGGCCGAATTGGATAAGCGTTATGGCGTGTGTGAGCGGTATGCGCAGTGCTGGCAGAATTGAAGGACCTGACGACGCCTTGTGAAACTTAACGCCAAGGGCTTGGTGTATGCCAAGCCCGGATGGGCGCGGTGGATCAGTCACAGCGTCATCGGCCGATCTACCGTCATCGGGGCATAGGTATCTACACATTTTGAGCAAGCTTGCGCATAGATACCGTCTTATCAAATACCGCGCAATATCACGTCGAGAATGTGTAGATACCCATGGTCATCGGGGGCAAGCCCCCTCCCACATTGAAACCGTGTAGGCCGTTAGAGGGTGTAGGCGATGCCGACCTGCACCGTGCGCGGTTCGCCGGGGTAGGCGTATACGTTGCCGAACGCACCTTCTTCATAGTCGCGATTGAACAGGTTCTTCACGTCCAGGTTCAGCCGCACCTTGTCGTTGACCTTGTAGTAGCTGAGCAGGTCGACCACGGTGTAGGCATCCATCGAGAAGGCGTTGTTGGAGGTCTGCCCGGCCCGTTCATCCACATACTTGCCACCCGCGCCGAGGCCCAGGCCCTTGAGGGCGCCGTCCTGGAACTCGTAGACGTTGAGCAGGCTGAAGCTGTTACGCGGGATGTTCAGCAAGCGCGTGCCGCTGCGCAGGGTGTTGTCCTTGGTCACTTCGGCATCCACGTAGGCGTAGCCACCGATCACACGCCACTCGGGGGTGATATTGCCCGCCACGTTCAGGTCGAAACCACGGCTGCGCAGCTGGCCGGCGGCGACGCTGAAGGTGGAGTCGAGAGGGTCGGTGGTGAGCACGTTTTTCTTCTCGATCTGGTAGATCGCGGCGTCGACACTCAGTTGACGGTCCAGGGCTTCCCACTTGATGCCCATCTCGTAGGATTTGCCTTTCTCCGGTTCAAAACCACCGCCCTGGCGACTGGCGCCGGTGTTGGGCTTGAACGAACGCGCGGCGTCGGCGTAGACCGCAACGGTGTCGGTGAGGTCGTAGATCACGCCCACGCGTGGGGTGACGGCGTTGTCGCTGGCTTCCCAGCTTTTACCGCCCGGCACGTAGGTGTGGTAGTCGTGTTCAAAGCGCTCGAAGCGTGCGCCGGCGAGCACTTTAAGGCGCTCGGTCAGGGCCACCTGATCCTGCACGAAGGCCGCGTAGGTCTTGAGGTTTTCCTTGTCGTGGGTCGGCGTGCGCGTGAGGTTCGGGCGCGCCTGGCCGTAGACCGGGTTGAAGATGTCGATTGAATAAGCACCCACTGCGCCGCTGGAGCGCTGGATGATCGACTTGTAGTCGTAGTCTTCGAATTCGACGCCGGTGAGCAAGGTGTGGTCGAAACCACCGGTGGAGAAATGCCCGGTGAGGTTGAGCTGAGTGTCCTTGTCGGTCCACTCCAGTTTGCGATAGTTGAAGTTGCGGCCCAGGGTGCGACCGTCGGCGGCCAGGCCGTTGGCTTCAATGGCATTGCCTTGCAAGGTGCCGTCCAGCCATTGGAAACCACCGCCCAGGGTCCAGCTGTCATTGAGCAGGTGCTCGAAACGCAGCTGGGCCATGCTGTTGTCGTTGTGCAGTTTGCCGACGTCTTTTTCACCCCAGAAGGTGTCGCGCGAGGCAGTGCCTTTTTGATTGGGGTAGCGCGTCAGGCCACGGTCCAGCGGGTGGTTGTTGCGCATGAAGTCGCCTTCGAAGATCACCTTGGTGTCATCGCTGGCCTGCCAGGTGATCACCGGGGTCACGCCGTAGCGTTCGGTCTCGACGTGATCACGGAACGTGTCACCGCCCTCGCCCACCACGTTCAGGCGATAGGCCAGGCGACCTTGTTCGTCCAGCGGGCCGGAAGCGTCGAGGGTGGCGCGCTGCATGCCCTGGTCATCCAGTTGGCTGCCGAGGGTCACGGTCGGCTCGGCCAGCGGTTGCTTGGACACCACGTTGAAGGTGCCGCCGGGATCGCCACGGCCATACAGCATGGTCGCCGGGCCGCGCAGCACTTCGAGGCGTTCGATGGTGTTGGCGTCCGGCATGTTCGGGTAACCGCGGTTGATCGGGAAACCGTTGCGGTAGAACTCGCCGGTGGTGAAGCCACGTACGGTGAAGGTGGTGAGCCCCTGGCCGCCGAAGTTATTGGCGCGGCCGACGCCACCGGCGTAGTCCAGGGCGTCCTGCAAACGGGTGGCGCCGATGTCTTCGACCACATCCTTGGACACGACGCTGATGGACTGCGGGGTTTCATGAATCGAGGTGTCAGTGCGCGTCGCACTCGCCGAACGTGTGGCGTGGTAGCCCTTGACCGGCCCTTGAGCCGTCTCGTAGTCCGCCTCGCCGGTGACATTGGTGGCTTGCAGCTCAAGACTGGCCTTGTCGGCAGGGACAACCTCGGCCCAGGTAAACGGGGAAAACGCCTGAAGCACGCAGAGGGAAATCAGGGTACGACGCATGGATGTTGAACCTAGTGAATGAGCCAGATGGGGCGGCAAACCTGCCAAAAATTCGCGCGAATGGTATACCAATCCATTCGCGTTTGACATCTGTTCTCATTCGCTATTTTTCAGGTAACCCCTTGGTATCGACATGCAGGAAGTTTGATGCGAACCCAATGTGGGAGGGGGCTTGCTCCCGATAGCGGTGGATCAGCTGAAAATAAGCTGGCTGTTCCACCGCTATCGGGAGCAAGCCCCCTCCCACATTTGGATTTCTATACGTCGTCAGGATCCGATCAGCGATACCGCTCCAACCAATGGGCGTAAGGCGCCGGCAAGGTCCAGGACGACTTCTCAACCCCCAGTTCCTTGGCCGCAAAGTACGCCCAATGCGGGTCAGCCAGGTGCGCACGACCGACCGAGACCAGGTCCAGGTGCCCAGCCTGCAACGCACCTTCCGCCAGTTGCGGCGTGCCAAAGCCCCAGGCCGAGGTCACCGGGATGCCCGCTTCGCGGCGCACGCGCTCGGCGATCGGGCCCATAAAGGCCGGGCCCCACGGGATATTCGTGTCGGGGATGGTGAAACCGACGCTGACGCTCAGCAGGTCCAGGCCGCCGGCCTTGAAGTTACGGGCCAGTTCGATGGATTCGGTCAGGGTCTGTTCGTCCCGGCCGTCGTATTCGATCACGCCAAAACGCGCGGTCAGCGGCAGGTTTTCCGGCCAGACCTCGCGCACGGCAGCCAGGGTTTCCAGGAGGAAACGGCTGCGGTTGTCGAAGCTGCCACCGTAGGCGTCGGTGCGCTGGTTGGAATGCTCGGAGAAGAAGCTCTGGCCCAGGTAGCCATGGGCGAAGTGCAGTTCGATCCACTCGAAACCGGCGTCACGGGCACGGCGGGCGGCGTCGACGAAGTCCTGCTTGACCCGAGCGATGTCGTCCAGGGTCATGGCGCGTGGCACTTGCGGCAGGTTGGCACCAAAGGCGATGGCCGACGGCGCGATGGTTTCCCAGCTGCGCGCATCGGAGGCAGGTATGTGGTCGTCCCCTTCCCACGGGCGGTTGGCGCTGGCTTTGCGACCGGCGTGGCCGATCTGGATGCCGGGCACCGAACCGGCGGCCTTGATGGCCTTGACCATGGGCACGAACGCTTCGGCGTGGGCGTCGCTCCAGAGACCGGCGCAGCCTGGGGTGATACGCCCCTCAGGCGCTACAGCGGTGGCCTCGACCACCAGCAAACCGGCGCCGCCCCGAGCCATACTGGCCAGGTGTACGAGGTGCCAGTCGTTGACGATGCCGTCATCGGCCATGTATTGGCACATTGGCGGGATGGCGATGCGATTGCGCAGGGTGACGTCTTTGAGTGTGAACGGTTCGAACAAAGCGGACATTGAGAACTCCGGGAGCGAGTGGATGATTCGATAGTTCGATGGTAATCGAACTATGGTATTCGATGATAGCCCCCTGTTATGATTCGTTTCATGCGAGCCTTTAAACACCCCACCCCGGAAGACCTGACCCTCGAGCGCCTGCTATACGCGCTGAGTGATCCGGTGCGCCTGGAGATTGTCCGCTGCCTGGCCGGCGTGCCCGAGGCCAGTTGCGGCGAACTGGACGGCGGGCGCCCCAAGTCCAGCATGTCCCACCACTTCCGGGTCCTGCGCGATGCCGGCCTGGTACACACCCGCAGCGTGGGCACTACCCACATGAATTCATTGCGCGGCGAGGTGCTTGAGGAACGGTTTCCGGGATTGTTGCAGAGCATCCTGACGCAACGATAAAAGCCGGATCAGTCCAGCAGCGCGATCAGCTGCGACTCGATCGTCATTTCCCGCACGTCCAGCACCGCCAACGTCACCGGCAACTTGAAGCGCCGCCGCCCTGCACTGCCGGGGTTTACGTACAGTGTTGCGCCCCGCCATTCGATCAGGGGCTTGTGCGAATGGCCGGTGATCACCAGCCGAGTAGACGTGTCGAGTAAGGCGGGTACGTCGGCGATATCATGCACCACCAACGTCCGCCATCCGTCCACCTCCAGCATCAGATGATCGGGCACCTGCTCCGCCCACGCCGCGTCCTGGTCATTGTTGCCACGCACCACGTGCAGGGGCGCGATCTGTGCCAATTGCTGAAGAATCTCAGGGCTGCCGATATCACCGGCATGGATGATCTGCTCGCATCCCTGCAAGGCCGCCACCGCTTCAGGCCGCAGCAGGCCATGGGTATCGGAAATCACGCCAACTTTCATAAGGCCTCCGGGGTGGACATCGAACGGTGAAACACCGGCGCGCCATCCAGATATACACGGTCCTTGCCGTTGCCCTTGGCGGCGTAGAGGTTGCGGTCGGCACGTTTGAGGACCGCCGACATATCGGCCCCGGCCGTAAAGCGCGTCATGCCCGCACTGCAGGTGTAGTGATGGGGCGGCGCGACACTGCACCGAATCCCCTGCAGCAGGCGCAGCGCGTAGTCGGTGGCGACATCAGGGTCATCGCCCACCAGCAGCACGCCGAATTCTTCACCGCCAATCCTGCCGAAACTGTGGCTGCCGGGGGTGGCTTTCAGGCACGCGGCCATCGCACAGAGAATCCTGTCGCCGACGTCATGGCCGAACTGGTCATTCTTCAATTTGAAACTGTCGATATCCAACATCATGAAGTAGCCCGTATCACCGGCCGCAATCAGTTTGGCGAAGCTCTCCATAAAGGCGCGCCGGTTCAGGATGGAGGTCAAGTAATCCGTCTCGGCCAATTCCCGAAACTCACTCTCGACCAGTAACACGGAGCGCAGGTTTTTCAGGTAGTAGACATTCAAGACAGAACCGATCGCCACCGACGCGGCGCAAAAGATAAACACGTAGGTGTCGACGCCTGCGTAAAGGCTCAACTGAATGTGGGGCCACGTCAGTAACCAGACCAACGCGGCGCAGAACAGAAAATCCTGAACCACGATAAACAGGATTGCGCTGCTCATTACCAGGGTCACGGCCAGCGGCAAGGCAAACACCTGCAACGCAGGCCGGGTGTGAACCACATAGGCAAAACCTGCGGACAGCAGCGCCATGTAGGCCACGCCCAGCGCCCGCCACAGCACATACTGAGTCACCACCCGGTGGACCCCATACACCGCGCACAGACCCATCGTGACCAGCACGACCGGCCAGCCGAACATCCTCCCGCGATCAACCAGCAACACCGCCAGCCAGGCGAAAATCCCGATCAGTTCGGCCTGGGCAATGGCGGGCGACAGCAGCCTTTGCATCCGTGGCCTGAGCTTTACATTAGCCGGCATCCCGTCACTCCCTGTGCATGAGTGGCCGCTTTATTATCGACATGACTCAGTTGAAGACTGTGCAGGCAGGTCGCAAACGAATACGCCATGAACCGCCTTACCAACACGATAAAAGGTGGCAGGACTTCAAGCAGTGTCTTGGAATGAATCTTGAAATAGCCCCGGTCGGCCCCCTCTTGCACCAGACGAATAACGTGGGTCTTGGACACCGAGAGTTGCTCAGCGATGGAAAGGTAGGACGAAGACCTGAAACTTGCCCCTTGATTATCCAGCGCACACGCATCGTTATAGATCGCCAGCATCAACATATGTCCGGCATCGCGTTTTACCAGCCAATAACAATCAGGCATCAACAGGTCAATCGTCACGTTCTGGCGCAGAAGCACCGAAAAACCTTTGAAATAACGGGCCAGATAGGCGCGATCATCCAACCCGGCCATTGACCCGCACACCTCGGTTTCCGGGCACATCACGCCCAGTGGCTCGACCACGGACGTAAGCATCAGCCTGATCTCCTCGCAGGCTTGGGATGACGGACTGAATACCCGCAAACGACTGTCATCCGCATGCCTCGACACCGTCATGAACCCCAGGACCCTGAACAGCAGGAAGATCGACTCCAGGCTGTTTCTCGAACAGAACCCGCGCGCCACACAAAACTCTTTCACCTCGGACAGTAAGGGAACTGGCTTGGAGAAATACGTGCTCAATAACGTAAAGGACACCATCAAGCGACTGAACTTCAGTGCGGTCTTGTAGAAAAACGGTCTTTTTGAATAGGACTCCAGCAAAATCGAATAATGGGTACGAATACTCGCTTCAAACTCCACATGGCGCTCAAACGCCCGCGCCGACTGTTCCATCGCCAACTTCAACGAACCACTGCACATGAGAAAGAGCCCTGATCAAACAACTTGGATCCACTGATCTCAATTGCAGCACCGATAATGGCGTTTTGCCTTGGGCGCAATCTAGCGTGATTAGCTCTGAGGACACCGTCGCTACCAAAATTGTTCCAGAAAACTCAGGCGGCTTAACCGTTTCAGGCGCCGCAGCGAACCTTCCCCGCCAGCCGACGTCCGAGCTAAGGCACTGTTGCCTACTGCTCGCCGCGAGGTTGTCGTTTGAAAGCCGCCATCATCAAAAAGTACCGCCTGATCATCAAGACCATGGGCTATGTGGGCTGGTCGCTGTTCTGGCTGTTGCTGTGGGACGTCGCCGTCACCGTGGACTTCATGCTGTTCCTCACCGCCAAGATCAACTTGCCGCTGATGCCCCTCACCCTGCTGGGCTCGGCACTGATCGTGCTCATCAGCTTTCGCAACAGCAGCGCCTATAACCGCTGGTGGGAAGCGCGCACGCTGTGGGGTGCGATGGTCAACAATTCGCGCAGTTTTGCCCGTCAGGTTTTGACCTTGCTGGACGATCCTGACGGCGAAGTGAACCCGATCAAGTCCACCCTGCTGCGCCGCCACGTGGCCTACGTAAATTGCCTGGCTGCGCACCTCAGGGGCGAACCGTGCCCTGATGAAGTACGCGCCTTTATCCCCACCGAGGAATTCGCCCGCAACGGCGCCACCAACAACTTTGCCAATGACATCCTCACCGGCTCGGCGGCGTTGCTGGCCCGCGAATACAAGGCCGGGCACCTGGACAGCATTCGCCTGGCGCGGCTGGAGTCGACCCTGGTGGATCTGTCCAATGCCCAGGGCGGCATGGAACGGATCGCCAACACACCACTGCCCTACCCTTACGTGTATTTCCCACGCCTGTTTATCTCGCTGTTCTGCCTGATCGTGCCCGTGGGTCTTGTGGAATCCCTGGGCTGGTTCACCCCGCTGGCGTCCACCGTGGTGGGTTTTATGCTGCTGGCCATCGAACGCATCGGCACCGACCTGCAAAGCCCGTTCCGCTCCAGCGAACACCAGATCCAGATGGAAGCCATCTGCGAAACCATCGAGAAGAACCTGCAATCGATGCGCCGCGACGCCCTGGCCGACCACTCAATCGGCTGATCACGCCCCGCGCCCTAAAGTGCGTGCCCCTTCGGTCGATAAACCGGAGGTACGCATGGGCCTTACCCCCTTCATAACAACACATGCGGCATTCAGCACTAGCGTTTCCCCTTGCCAAAACTATAAATACCCGCAGGTGAAGTCATGAATATCAAGCAGAAGCTGACCTGGGCGTTCGCGGCTATCGCGTGCCTCCCGGTCATCCTGGTGGCCGTGTTGGTAGTGCTGAATCTGCGCGAGGGGGCCCTGGCCAATTTCCTCGACAGCAGCGGTCGCGAGATCCGTCAGATCGACAACGGCATGAAGCAGTTCTTCGATGGCATCAGCCAGAACGTCGACTTCGTGGCCAAGGACCCGCGCGTTGTCGCGGCCAAGGATCTCAAGAGCTACGCCGGCGCCGACGCCGCGCAAATCCCCCTGACCCAGACCAACAAAGACCTGCTGGCGATTTTCGACCAGTTCGCCAAGAGCCACCCGAGCACCGCCTACTTGTCTTTGGGCCTCGCCGACGGCGGTTATGCCAGCTGGCCTGATGACACCAAACTGAACAACTACGACCCACGCGTACGCCCCTGGTACAAAGCCGCCATCGCCGCGCCAGGCGCCACCGTGCGCACCGGCGCCTATTACTGGGCACCGGACGACGTGGTCCTGATCGGCACCGTGCACACCGTCGCCGACGCCACCGGCAACATACTCGGCGTGGTCGGCCTGGACGTGTCGCTCAAGCAGCTCACCGAGCTGGTGCGCAACATCAAGCTGGGCGACAGCGGCTACCTGATGCTGGTGGAAGCCAACGGCAACGTGCTGGTGGACCCCAGCGACGCCAAGCACAACTTCAAGCCGATGGCCGACCTGGGCCCCAACTACGCCGAACTGGCCAAGCGCGGCGACGGCGTGACCCAGATCGACATCGACGGCGTGGCCTATATGGCCAACGTGGTCAGTTCCAAGGATCTGGGCTGGCGCTTTATCGGCCTGATCAAACGCGATGAAGTCATGGCCGGCGCCACCAGCCTCACGTGGTTGATCGCCGCGATTGCCGCCGCCCTGGCCGTGGTGTTCGCGATTGTCGGCGCCAGTTTTGCGAGCATGATCGTGCGCCCGATTCGCGGGGTGGCCGACGGCCTGCAGGAGATTGCCGAAGGCGAAGGCGACCTGACGCGCCAACTCAAGGTGCAAGGCAAAGACGAAACCGCCAGCCTGGCGGGCTGGTTCAACCAGTTCCTGAGCATGATCGCGCAACTGGTGCAGCGCATCGGCAACGCCTCTTCCGACCTGCAAACCGCCGCCGCCGACACCAGCGAAGTCGCCAACAACATGAACCAGGCCGCCGGGCGCCAACGTGAAGCCGTGGAGCTGGTAAGCACCGCGTTCAACGAAATGGTAGCCACCGCCAACGAAGTCGCGCGCTCCTGCAGCGCCGCCGCCGCGAGTGCCGACGAGGGTTACCGCGACGTGCACAATGGCCAGCAGCACATCGGCGAAGCCACCGGCAGCGTGCTCAAGCTCAGCGAAGACCTGCAAAAGTCGACCCAGACCATGCAGTTGCTGGAGCAGGACAGCCAGAACATCAACACCATCCTCGACACCATCCGCTCGATCGCCGAACAGACCAACCTGCTGGCACTCAACGCCGCGATTGAAGCCGCGCGCGCCGGTGACCAGGGCCGCGGTTTTGCCGTGGTCGCCGACGAAGTCCGCGCCCTGGCGCGCCGCACTGCCGACTCCACCGGTGAAATCGACAGCCTGCTGGGCAACCTCGCCCGCCGCACCCAGGAAGTCACCCAACAGATGCAGGGCAGCCTGCTGGTGTCCCACACCAGCGTGGAACGCATCCAGCAGGCCCGCGACAGCTTCGACAAGATCCAAGGCTCGGTGGACTCGATCCGCGACCAGAACACCCAGATCGCCACCGCGGCCGAAGAACAGCACCAGGTGGCCGAAGAGATCAACCGGCACATCGCGCAGATCCATGCCGATGCGCAACTGGTCGAAGGCTTTGCCCACTCGGCGCAGACCGGATCTGGGCGGTTGACGGATATTTCCGGTCAGCTCAAGGGGTTGGTGGGGCGGTTCAAGTTCTGACCGCTGTCACACCGGGGTCGCCGGCGGGGGCGTGTATTGGCTACTATAGCCACGCACTCCCCGCCTCTTACCCAACCACTGCGGAGCCTTAATGCCCAACCCGAAGGACACGGCCACCGACAGCAGCACCCCGATGATTCCCGAGCAGCGTCGCGAACAGATCCTGCGGCAGTTGCGCAAGCATCAGGTGATGAGCGTGCACCAGTTGATGGAGATGTTCGACTGCTCGCACATGACCGTGCGCCGCGATATCGCCCTGCTGGAGCAGGAAGGCCGGGCGTACTCCGTCACCGGTGGGGTCCGGATCGCCAGCCAGTTGCACAGCGAACCCAGCCATCAATCCAAAGCAGTGGTGGAGTTGCCGCAAAAGCAGGCCATGGCACGACTGGCCGCACGGTTGCTGCACGCGGACATGACGGTGTACCTGGATGCCGGCACCAGCACCCTGGAGATCGTCCCGTATATCAAGGCGCTGTCGGGGATGACGGTGGTCACCAACGACTTCGGGATCGTGCAGGCCCTGATGGATGCGACGCAGGTCACGGTGATCCACACCGGCGGCCAACTGGACCATGACAACCATTCTTCCGTCGGCGGGCTGGCCGTGGCGACCCTGCGCCAGGTGGTCACGGACATCGCCTTTGTGTCCACCAGCTCCTGGGATTTGCACCGTGGCATCACCACCCCCTCGGCGCTGAAAGTCGAGGTCAAGCAAGTGGCGATGCAATCGGCGTCCCAGGTGGTGCTGGTGGCGAGCAGTTCCAAATACGGCACCTTCAGCATGTACCGCATCGCCGGGCTGGAACCGTTCGACGTGATCATCAGCGACGACGCCCTGGCCCCGGCAGCGGCAGATGGCATCCGCAAGCGCGGGATTGAATTGATGCTGCCGGGTGATCCGTTGCCGGCGTGATGCCCTCCCTTTGTAGGAGAGGTCGAGCTTTAGCTAGGCTTCGATGGCGGTGGCAGGGTTGGTAGAGGTGTTGGCTGACATACCGCTATCGGGGGCAAGTCGAATCGTCGCACCGCCCCTCCCACATTTGAACCGAACCGACACAGAGGCTCGTCGACTACCGAGCCGCTTTCCAGTCCCGCAACCATTGCAGGCCCGCCGAGGTGTCGCCCTTTGGCCGGTATTCGCAGCCGACCCAGCCGTCGTAGCCCAACTGGTCCATCAGTTCGAACAGGAACCCATAGTTCAGCTCGCCCAGGTCAGGCTCGTGACGGTCCGGTACCCCGGCAATCTGGATATGGCCAATGCCGTCGAAATCGCGACGCAGCTTGGTGGCCAAGTCGCCTTCGACGATCTGGCAGTGGTAGCAGTCAAACTGCACCTTGAGGTTGTGCGCGCCGACCTCCCGGCAGATGGCGTGGGCCTGGTCCTGGCGGTTGAGGAAAAACCCCGGCATGTCGCGGGTGTTGATCGGCTCCAGCAACACGGTGACGCCAACCTCAGCCGCAGCGGCGCTGGCGTAGGCGAGGTTTTCCAGGTACACGGCCTGATGGCGCTGGCGCAGGCTTTCCGAGGGCAGCAAGCCGGCCATGACGTGCACGCGGTCGTTGCCGAGCACGGCGGCGTATTCCAACGCGCGGTCGAAGCCACTGCGAAACTCGGCCTCACGCCCCGGCAGCGTGGCGATGCCGCGCTCCCCCGCCGCCCAATCGCCCGGTGGTGCATTGAACAGGGCCTGGACCAGGCCGTTGTCACTCAGGCGTTGCTTGAGTGCCTCGGCGCTGTAGTCGTAGGGGAACAGGTATTCCACCGCGTCGAAACCATCGGCCTTCGCCGCCGCGAAACGCTCGAGAAAATCATGTTGCGGGTACAGCATGCTCAGGTTGGCAGCAAAACGAGGCATAAAAGCTCCCAAGAGTCAGACAAAAGGCCAGATCAACAATGTAATCACGAACCCCAAGGTACCGAGCAAGGTGGTGATCACCGTCCACGTGCGCAGACCGTCTGCCACGTTGAGCCCGGCGAGCTTGGTGAAGATCCAGTAGCCGGCGTCGTTGATATGCGACATCGCCAGCCCGCCACCGCCCATGGCCAGGCACAGCAGCGCCAGGTGGTTGGGCGTGAGGTTGAGGGTCACGATCAGCGGGCTGATGATCCCCGCCGTGGTCACCAGGGCCACGGTGGTCGAACCCTGCACCGCGCGCAGCAGCATGGTCAACAAAAAGCCCAGGGCCAGCACCGGCAGGCCGGTGGTGCGCAGCATGTCGGAGACTACCGCGCCGATGCCGGTGTCCACCAGCACCTTGCCGAACACGCCCCCGGCGCCGGCGATCAGGATCACCATGGCCACGCCCGGCAAGGCCGAGCCGATCACATCCGACACCTGGCTGCGGCTCCAACCCCGGCGCGAACCCAGCAACCAGGCGCACAGCAAGGTGTCGATCAGCAGCGCCACCAACGGCGCGCCCAACACGGTCATCACCCCACGCAACGCCGATTCGATCGGCAGCAGCGAGGTGGCCAGGGTGCCCAGCAAAATCAGCACAATCGGCAGCAGGATCAGGCTCACAATCAGGCCAAAACCGGGTGCAGGCGCCGCTGGCAGCTTGGCGGCAATGGCGCTGGTGGACTCTTCCAATCCCATATGGGACTCGGCCACGGCGCTCTGTTGTACCGCCTGGTGATTGCCGTTGGCCCAGGCCCGCAGGTCTTCATTGGTCACGTGAGGGCCATAGACTTCTGCACGGATATCGTCAGTCATCGGATAGAAGCGTCGGGTCATGCGCCCCGCCACGCGGTAGCCGATGTAGCACAGCAACGCGGTGATCGGCAGGCCGAACATCAGTACCCGGCCCAAGTCGGCGCCCAGTTGGCTGGCGGCGGCCACGGCGCCCGGATGGGGCGGCAGGAAGGCATGCACGGTGAGCAGCGCCGCACACATCGGCAAGGCGAACACCAGCAGCGGCTTGCGCGCCCGGCGTGCCACGCCATAGGCCAACGGCATCAGGATGATCACCCCGACTTCAAAGAACACCGGCACGCCGATGATGAACCCGGCGATGGTCAGCGCCAGCGGCGTACGGCTGTTGCCGAAGCGCTCGATCAACGACTTGGCCAGGGCCTCGGCACCGCCGGACAGCTCGATGATCCGCCCGATCATCGCGCCCAGGGCAATGATGATCGCGATATGGCCAAGGGTCTTGCCCATGCCGCCCTCGATCGTCGCCACCAGGTCAGCCGGTTTCACCCCGGCCACCAGCGCCACCACGATACTCACCAGCATCAACGCGACAAACGGCTGGAATTTGTACCTGAGGACCAGAAACAGCAGCAGCGCGATACCCGCGCCAGCGGTCAACATCAAAATCAGTGGGCTCATTCAAGAATGTCCTGTTGTTATTGTTTTTTTAGGCAAGCCGGGTCCGTCGAGCGTCAAACCAGGCGCTCGTGCAGCACTTGCCGTGTCATCTTGCGGGTTACCAGTGCGCGCCGAAGGTCTCGCGCAATTCATCCAGTGCAGCCTGATCCAACGGCGCCGGCCGGGGGTTGCTCATCAACCACAACCGTGCGGTTTCTTCCAACTCTTCCAGGGCGTAGCTGGCCTTGGCCACCGAACTCTCCCAGACCACCGGCCCCAGGCGTTCGAGCATCACCCCTCGCACGCTGTTGGCCAGTTGCGCGACCTGCTCGGCGACCTTGGGCGAACCCGGACGCTGATAGCCGATCAAGGGAATGTGACCGACCTTCATCACCTGGTAAGGCGTGAGCGGCGGCAAGATATCCTCCGCGCTCCACACACCTGCCAGGGTCAGCGCAACCAGGTGGGTGGAGTGGGTGTGCACCACACCGCCCACCGAGGGGTTGCGGTCATACACCTGGCGATGCAGGGCCAGGGTCTTGGACGGTTTGTCCCCGGACACCCACTCGCCCTTCAGGTTGACCTTGGCAATAGCGCCTGGCACGAGGCGCCCGAGGCAGACATCGGTGGGGGTGATCAGCCAGCCATCGTCGAGGCGCGCACTGATATTGCCGGCGCTGCCGACGGTGTAGCCACGCTGGTACAGGCTGTGGCCGACATCGCAGATTTCTTCGCGCAGGGCCTGTTCGTCGATGCCAGTCACTGGGCACCTCCGGCCAGGTGCGCGAGGGCTTTGGCGAAGAACTCACGGCCACCGAAGTTGCCGGATTTGAGCGCCAGCGCCAGCGGCTCGGCGGAACTGCTGACGGTGGCCGGCACGCCAGGGTCGATCTGCGCACCAATCTGCAATAGGTTGACGCCGAGGGCCTTGACCACCGAGCCGGAGGTTTCCCCGCCGGCGATCACGAAACGCCGCACGCCTTGCTCGCGCAAGCCCGCGGCGATCTCGCCCAAGGCGTTCTCCACCAGGGCCCCGGCGCGTTCGACGCCGAGCCGCTCTTGCACGGCCTTGACCTCGGCGGGGGTGCTGGTGGCGTAGATCAATACGGTGTGTGCGCTGTCGCGGGCAAACGCCAGCGCCTGCGCCACCACCGGTTCACCGGCAGCCAGGGCGATGGGATCAATGCGCAATGCCGGGCGGCCCGCCTCGCACCAGGCCGCGACCTGGCCGAGGGTCGCTACCGAGGCACTGCCGGCGAGCACCACCTCGCCACCGCTGATAGTCGGCAGCGTCGCCGCATCGAAGTCGCGCAGCTTACCGGCACGGCGGAAATTGCCTGGCAAACCCAAGGCCAGGCCCGAGCCACCCGTGAGCAAAGGCAAGTCGGCGCAGGCGCTGCCGAGGGTGTAGAGGTCTTGATCGGACAGCGCATCGGCGATGGCAATGCCCACGCCTTGCTCGCGCAGTGCGGCGATTTTTTTACGGGTCGCCTCGACGCCCGCGGCGATGCTGTCGTACCGCAGCAGCCCGACCGGCAGTTGCGTCTGGCTCTGCAGCACGCGCACCAGATTCGCGTCGCCCATGGGCGTCAGCGGGTGATGTTGCATGCCCGACTCATTGAGCAACTGGTCCTGCACAAACAGGTGGCCACGGAAAATCGTCCGGCCGTTTTCCGGGAACGCCGGGCAGGCCAGGGTGAAATCACTGCCCAGCGCCTTGAGCAAGGCCTCGCTGACCTGGCCGATATTGCCGGCGGCAGTGGAGTCAAAGGTCGAGCAATACTTGAAGAAAATCTGTTCGCAGCCCTGCTCGCGCAGCCAGTCCAGCGCGGCCAGGGATTCCTCCACAGCCTCTGCGACCGGCGTGGTACGCGACTTGAGGGCGATGACGATGGCGTCCGCATCCAGCCCGTCCGCGACTTCGCGGCTGGGGATGCCAATGCTCTGCACCGTGCGCATACCGCCGCGCACCAGCATGTTGGCCAGGTCGGTGGCGCCGGTGAAATCGTCGGCGATGCAGCCCAGCAACGGGCGCGTGGTGTGGTTAGTCATAAAGCGTTCCTTACACCGGCTCGGGCTTGGCAGTCGGCAGGTCGATGCCGGGGAAAATCTTGATCACCGCCGAGTCGTCCTCGCGGCCAAAACCGGCGCTGGAAGCCTGCATGAACATCTGGTGCGCAGTGGCCGACAACGGCAGCGGGAATTTGCTCGCACGCGCGGTATCCAGCACCAGGCCGAGGTCCTTGACGAAAATATCCACCGCCGACAGTGGCGTGTAGTCGGCCTTGAGAATGTGCGGCACGCGGTTTTCGAACATCCAGGAATTGCCGGCGCTGTGGGTGATCACCTCGTACAAGGCATCGGCGTCCACGCCTTCGCGCAGGCCCAGGGCCATGGCTTCGGCGGAGGCGGCGATGTGCACGCCGGCGAGCAACTGGTTGATGATCTTGACCTTGGAGCCCAAACCATGGACGTCGCCCAGGCGATACACCTTGCCGGCCATGCCCGCCAGCACTGCATCGGCCTTGGCATAAGCGGCCTGCGGGCCGGAGGTCATCATGGTCATCTCACCGGCGGCGGCCTTGGCCGCACCGCCGGAAATCGGCGCATCCAGGTACAGCAGGCCGTGTTCGCCCAAGCGCTGGCCCAGGGCCACGGCGTAGGTCGGGGCCACGGTGGCACAGCCGATCACCAGGCTGGCGGGACGCAGCGCCGCCACGGCACCGCCCTCACCAAACAGCACGGTCTCGGTCTGCTCGGCGTTGACCACCACGGTGATGAGCACATCACAGGCCTCGGCCATCTGCGCCGGCGACGCGCACGCCACCCCGCCTTCGCCGGCGAACTGCCGGGTAACCGCCTCGCGTACATCACAGGCATGCACATTGAAACCTGCGTGCAACAGCGAGCGGGCAATGCCCAGCCCCATCGCGCCCAGACCGATCACACCGACATTATTATTCATGGGGTACTCCAGGGGAAAACGGCGGCTGACACCACACCGGCGAGCCGCGTTGGAATTGGGATCGATCATCCACCAATGAACGGATTATGTGAAGTATTTTTTCGATCTAACATTTTTTAACATCGCCCCAAGAAGAATTTCACACCCCCTTTATCGCCTTACCCACGCAAACTCATTTGCGATGCTTGTGCTTTGCGTATTATGGTATACCATCATACGCAATCCACTCCCCCACACCTGATGGAGCCGCTCATGAGTTTCGAAATTCGCAAGATCGTCAGCTACGTTGAAGAAACCTTTATCGAAGGCGGCAAGGCCTCGGATACCCCGGTGAAGATGGTCGGCCTCGCCGTGGTGCTGAAGAATCCATGGCTGGGTCGTGGCTTCGTCGAAGACCTCAAGCCGGAAATCCGGGCCAATTGCTCCGACCTCGGCGCGCTGATGGTCGAGCGCCTGGTGGGCATCATTGGCGGCGCCGAAAACATCGAGGCGTATGGCAAGGCTGCTGTGGTCGGGGCCGATGGCGAGATCGAACACGCCAGCGCGATCATCCATACCCTGCGCTTCGGCAATCACTACCGTGAAGCGGTCAAGGCCAAGAGCTACCTGAGCTTCACCAACAAGCGTGGCGGCCCGGGCACCTCGATCCAGATCCCGATGATGCACAAGGACGACGAAGGCCTGCGTTCGCACTACATCACCCTGGAAATGCACATCGAGGATTCGCCGCGTGCCGATGAAATCGTCGTGGTATTGGGCTGCGCCGATGGCGGCCGCCTGCACCCTCGTATCGGCAACCGCTATATCGACCTGGAAGAGCTGGCCGCTGAAAAAGCCCAGTAAGCAAGACCGGCCAAAACAAAAAGCATGCAGGAGCGCTCCATGATTCGGCTCACCGCTGAACGCACCCCGGCTGGCACCAGTTATCTGGCGACCGGCCAAGGCCAGCCTGTGGTTTTGATCCACGGCGTGGGCCTGAATAAAGAAATGTGGGGCGGGCAAGTCGTTGGCCTGGCCACGAATTACCGCGTGATCACCTATGACATGCTCGGCCATGGCGCCAGCCCGCGCCCGGCCGCCGGCACGCCGCTGCTGGGGTATGCCGATCAGTTGCTGGAGCTGCTCGACCACCTGCAATTGCCCCAGGCCACGGTGATCGGTTTTTCCATGGGCGGCCTGGTCGCCCGGGCGTTTGCCCTGCACTACCCCGAGCGCCTCACATCCCTGGTAGTGCTCAACAGTGTGTTCAACCGCAGCCCCGAACAGCGTGCCGGCGTGATCGCACGCACCGCCCAGGCCGCCGAACACGGCCCGGATGCGAATGCCGAAGCTGCGCTGTCGCGCTGGTTCAGCCGTGAATACCAGGCGGCCAACCCGGCGCAGATCGCCGCCCTGCGTGAAACCCTGGCGGGCAACGACCCCCAGGGCTACCTGACTACCTACGAACTGTTTGCGACCCAGGACATGTACCGCGCCGACGACCTCAAGGGCTTGCGCGTACCGACCCTGGTCGCCACCGGCGAACTCGACCCCGGTTCAACCCCGGAAATGGCCCGGCAACTGGCCGATCGTATTCCCGGCGCCACCGTTGCGGTGCTGGCCGAGCAACGGCATATGATGCCGGTAGAATCGCCACGCCTGGTCAACCAGTTGCTGCTGGGCTTCCTCGACACGGTGTACGCCCAAAACAATCCAATCAAGGGGATCGTTGCATGACACTCGCACGCTTCCAGATGTGCATCGGCGGTGAATGGGTCGATGCCCTGTCCGGCAAGACTTTCGACAGCCTCAACCCGGCCCTGGCCGAACCCTGGGCGCAACTGCCCGACGCCGATGAGGCCGACGTGGAGCGCGCCGTGCAGGCCGCCCAAAGCGCCTTCGACAGCCCGGCCTGGCGTGGCCTCACCGCCACCGCACGGGGCAAATTGCTGCGCCGCCTGGGTGACCTGATCGCCGACAACAAGGAGCAACTGGCCCAGCTCGAAAGCCGCGACAACGGCAAGTTGATCCGCGAAACCCGTGGCCAGGTCAGCTACCTGCCGGAGTTTTTCCACTACACCGCCGGCCTGGCCGACAAGCTCGAAGGCGGCACCCTGCCGCTGGACAAGCCGGACCTGTTCGCCTACACCGTGCACGAAGCCATGGGCGTGGTCGCCGCGATCATTCCGTGGAACAGCCCGCTGTACCTGACCGCGATCAAACTCGCGCCGGCCCTGGCGGCGGGCAATACCATCGTGATCAAACCGTCGGAACACGCCTCGGCGACCATCCTCGAACTCGCGCGCCTGGCCCTCGAAGCCGGGATCCCAGCGGGCGTGGTCAACGTGGTCACCGGCTACGGCCCCAGCACCGGCGCCGCCCTCACCCGCCACCCACTGGTACGCAAGATCGCCTTCACCGGCGGCGCGGCCACGGCCCGCCACGTGGTGCGCAGCAGCGCGGAGAACTTCGCCAGGCTGTCCCTGGAACTGGGCGGCAAATCGCCGAATATCATCTTTGCCGACGCCGACCTCGACAGCGCCATCAACGGTGCGATTGCCGGTATCTACGCGGCGTCCGGGCAGAGCTGCGTGTCCGGTTCGCGCCTGCTGGTGCAGGATGAGATCTACGACGAATTCGTCGAGCGCCTGGTGGCGCGTGCCGAGCGCATCCGCATCGGCAACCCCCAGGACGACGCCAGCGAAATGGGGCCCATGGCCACCGCGCAGCAACTGGCCGTGGTCGAGGGCTTGGTCGCCGATGCCATCGCTGAAGGCGCGCGCCTGCGCACCGGTGGCAAACGCCCGCAGAACCTCGGTGAAGGCTGGTTCTATGAGCCAACCTTGTTCGAGTGCGACAGCAACTCGATGAAGATCATGCAGGAAGAAGTGTTCGGCCCGGTGGCCTCGGTCATCCGTTTCAAGGACGAAGCCGAAGCGCTGGCCATCGCCAACGACTCGCAATTCGGCCTCGCCGCCGGCATCTGGACCCGCGACCTCGGCCGCGCCCACCGCCTGGCGCGGGACGTGCGCTCGGGGATCATCTGGGTCAACACCTACCGTGCCGTGTCGGCAATGGCGCCTATCGGCGGCTTCAAGAACAGCGGCTACGGCCGTGAAAGCGGCATTGATTCGGTGCTCGCCTACACCGAGCTGAAGACGGTGTGGATCAACCTCTCCCAGGCGCCCATGCCTGATCCTTTCGTGATGCGCTAAGAGACCCCGACCATGATCGAACCCGGCATTTACAAAGACGTCATGAGCTCATTCCCCTCCGGGGTCACGGTGGTCACCACCCTCGACCCGGACGGCGGTATCGTCGGCATTACCGCCAGTGCGTTCAGCGCGCTGTCGATCGACCCGGCGCTGGTGCTGTTCTGCCCTAACTATGGGTCGGACACCTACCCGATCCTGCGCGACAGCAAGCGCTTCGCGATCCACTTGCTGTCCGCCGACCAGACCGCCGAGGCCTATGCTTTCGCCAGCAAAGGCAAGGAAAAGGCCAAGGGCATCGAGTGGCACCTGAGCGAGTTGGGCAACCCGCTGCTGGCCAAGGCCACGGCGATCATTGAGTGCGAACTGTGGCGCGAATACGACGGCGGCGATCACGCGATCATCGTCGGCGCGGTAAAGAACCTGATCCTGCCCAAGGAGCCGGTCACGCCGATGATCTACCACAAGGGCAAGCTGGGCCCGCTGCCGGCCCTGGCCTGAGGCGCGCGGGGGCCGTGAGGGTTTGTCGCTTAAGGAACGCAGCATGATAAACTTGGGCACGATTTTCGGCCCTCAATCGGCCCCGGCCGGCCGAGGCCTCCAGTTAACCGCTAAATTCAGAGCAGACCCCATGAAACGCGCGCCCCTCGACGACAGCTTCAAGGTCAATCACAACCCGGTCACCCTGCGCGAAATCGTGCTGGAAAAACTGCGCAGCGCCATCATGAACTTCCAACTGCTGCCCGGTGACCGCCTGGTGGAGCGCGACCTGTGCGACCGCCTCGGCGTCAGCCGCACCTCGGTACGCGAAGCCTTGCGTCACCTGGAGTCCGAAGGCCTGGTGGAATTCGCCGATGCCAAGGGCCCGCAGGTGGCGATCATCACCCTGGCCGACGCCGTCGACATCTATGAACTGCGCTGCGTGCTCGAAGGCTTGATCGTGCAGCTGTTTACCCTGCGCGCCAAGGCCAAGGACATCAAGGCCCTGGAAAAAGCCCTGGAAGAAAACCGCAAGGCCCTCAAGGACGGTGAGCTGCAACAGGTCATCGACTCGGTCCAGGGCTTCTACGACGTGCTGCTTGAAGGTTCGGGCAACCATGTGGCGGCCACCCAGTTGCGCCAGTTGCAAGCGCGCATCAGCTACCTGCGCGCCACCTCGGTGTCCCAGGAAAACCGTCGCGGCACCAGTAACCAGGAAATGGAACGCATGGTCCAGGCGATCAAGAGCGGCGACCCGCTGGCGGCCCACCAGGCCTGCGTCGATCACGTGCGCGCCGCCGCCGCTGTGGCCCTGGACTACCTCAAGCGCAAACAGGAAGAAACCGGCAAGATTCCGGAAATCACCCTGCCCATCGCGCTGAAAGAACCGCGCATAGGTCACTGACCTTGGCCAGCCCCAGTTTTTGCCCGACATGCGGCGGCAGTGACCTCGGTCACCAGCTGCCACCGGGCGATACCCATGAGCGCCTGATGTGCCGGGGCTGCGGCTATATCCACTACATCAACCCCAAGATCATCGCCGGCTGCATCATCGAGCAGGACGGCAAATACCTGCTGTGCCAACGGGCGATCCCGCCCCGCCCGGGCACCTGGACCTTGCCTGCCGGCTTTATGGAAGGTGGCGAAACCACTGAGCAGGCGGCGTTGCGTGAAGTCTGGGAAGAAAGCGGCGTACGCGCCGAGATCCTCTCGCCCTACTCGATCTTCAGCGTGCCCAGGATCAGCGAGGTGTACATCATCTTCCGCGCCATCGCGCTGGAGATCACCGGCCAGTTCGGCCCGGAAACCCTCGACTACAAGTTCTTCGCGCCCGAGGAGATTCCCTGGGAGAGCATCTACTACCCGGCGATCCGGCAGATTCTCGAACGGTATATCGAGGAACGCCAGGCTGGGGTGTATGGCATCTATATCGGTAATGACGACAGCGGCAAGATCCACTTTATCCGCTGATCTTCAGGTAAACCGGGTCCAAATGTGGGAGGGAGCAAGCCCCCTCCCACATTTGAATCGGTTTATACCTGGAAAAATCAGCGCGCCAGCCCTTCCACGATGATGATCTGCGCCAGCCCCGCCCCTTCACGGTGCGCCTTCGCCTCCTGATATTCAGCGGACTCATAACACGCCACCGCCTGCTCATAGCTCTCAAACTCAATCACCACATTACGCTGCCGTGCCGGCCCGCCTTCCATTGCCTCGCTGCGCCCGCCCCTGGCCAGGAACCGCCCGCCAAACTTCGCAAACGCCGCCGGCGCGCGCTGGGTGTACTGCGTGTATTGCTCGGCATCGGACACATCCACATGGGCAATCCAGTAGGCCTTCATCGTGACATCCTCTTGTTGAGTTTTTGTGGTATACCATAATACATACAACCAACAAATCGAGCACTCTCCATGTCCTTCAACAGCATCGCAGACATCATCGAAGACTACCGCCAAGGCAAGATGGTGCTCCTGGTGGACGACGAAGACCGGGAAAACGAAGGCGACCTGTTGCTGCCTGCGGCCTGCTGTACCGCCGAGACTATCAGTTTCATGGCCCGCGAAGCCCGTGGCCTGATCTGCCTGACCCTCACCGACGAACACTGCCAGCGCCTGGGCCTGGAACAGATGGTGCCGAGCAATGGCAGCGTGTTCAGCACCGCGTTTACCGTGTCCATCGAAGCCGCCAGCGGCGTGACTACCGGCATCTCCGCCGCCGACCGCGCACGCACCGTGGCAGCGGCCGTAGATGTCAATGCCGGGCCGGCCGACATCGTGCAGCCGGGGCATATCTTCCCGTTGCGCGCCAAGGATGGCGGCGTGTTGACGCGCGCCGGCCACACCGAAGCCGGCTGCGACTTGGCGCGCCTGGCCGGGCACACCCCGGCGTCGGTGATCGTCGAAGTGATGAACGACGACGGCACCATGGCCCGCCGCCCCGACCTGGAAATCTTCGCGCGCAAGCACGGCATCAAGATCGGCACCATCGCCGACCTGATCCACTATCGCCTCAGCACCGAACGCACCGTGGTGCGCATCGGCGAACGCGACCTGCCCACGGTGCACGGCACGTTCCGCCTGATCACCTTTGAAGACCGCATCGACGGCGGCGTGCACATGGCCATGGTGATGGGCCAGTTGCGCCGCGATACCCCGGCGCTGGTGCGCGTGCATGTGATCGACCCGCTGCGCGACCTGGTCGGTGCCGACTACAGCGGCCCGTCCAACTGGACGCTGTGGGCGGCCTTGCAACGTGTCGCCGCTGAAGGCAGCGGCGTGGTGGTGGTGCTGGCCAACCATGAGTCGTCCCAGGCGCTGCTGGAACGCGTGCCGCAACTGACCCAGGCACCGCGTCAGTTCAACCGCTCGCAGTCGCGCATCTATTCCGAAGTGGGCACCGGGGCGCAGATCTTGCAGGACCTCGGCGTCGGCAAGTTGCGTCACCTCGGCCCGCCCCTCAAATACGCCGGGCTGACCGGCTACGACCTGGAGGTGGTCGAGAGCATTCCCTTCACCGAATGACGGATAACCGGTAAGGCAAAATGCTTGCACAAAGTTTGGAATACCATAATATGATATTCCATAGACCGAACGCTTCCGCCAAGTGCGCCCGCCAGGGAGAGCACCAATAACAGCCCTTGGCACGGTCGCCTTTTGGGGCCTCGATTAGAGGCCCCGGATGGACCTACTGCTCCCGATAGGCGGGCATTACCAAGCCCGCTCAATAACAAAACAAATGAGGGCGTGAAAATGGTGTTGAACAAACGTGCAACCGCAGTGCTGTTCACGGGTTTATTGGCCACGGCCACTCACGCGGCCATGGCGGCCGAAAGCGTCAATTTCGTGAGCTGGGGCGGTAGCACCCAGGATGCGCAGAAGCAGGCCTGGGCCGACCCGTTCAGCAAGGCCAGCGGCATTACCGTGGTCCAGGATGGGCCCACCGACTACGGCAAACTCAAGGCTATGGTCGAAAGCGGCAACGTGCAGTGGGACGTGGTGGATGTCGAGGCCGACTTTGCCTTGCGCGCCGCCGCCGAAGGCCTGCTCGAACCCCTCGACTTCTCGGTGATCCAGCGCGACAAGATCGACCCGCGCTTCGTCTCCGACCATGGCGTGGGCTCGTTCTTCTTCTCCTTCGTGCTCGGCTACAACGAAGGCAAGCTCGGCGCCGGCAAGCCCCAGGACTGGACCGCGCTGTTCGACACCAAGACCTACCCCGGCAAGCGCGCCCTCTACAAATGGCCAAGCCCCGGCGTGCTCGAACTGGCGCTGCTGGCCGACGGCGTCCCGGCCGACAAGCTCTACCCCCTGGACCTGGACCGCGCCTTCAAGAAACTCGACACCATCAAGAAAGACATCGTCTGGTGGGGCGGCGGTGCGCAGTCGCAACAGTTGTTGGCCTCCGGCGAAGTCAGCATGGGCCAGTTCTGGAACGGTCGCATCCACGCCCTGCAGGAAGACGGCGCGCCCGTGGGCGTGAGCTGGAAGCAGAACCTGGTCATGGCCGACATCCTCGTCGTGCCTAAAGGATCGAAAAACAAAGCGGCGGCGATGAAGTTCCTGGCCAACGCCAGCAGCGCCAAGGGCCAGGCAGATTTCTCCAACCTGACCGCCTATGCACCGGTGAACATCGACAGCGTGCAGCGCCTGGATTCGGTGCTCGCGCCGAACCTGCCGACCGCCTACGTCAAGGACCAGATCACCCTCGATTTCGCCTACTGGGCCAAGAACGGTCCGGCCATTGCGACACGGTGGAATGAATGGCTAGTCAAATGAAAATGACGGCAACCACACCGACCGGGAGCGCCCTCGGCGCTGCCGGCGCGGTTTCGCCCAAGGCCGGGGCGCCGTCCCTGGCACAGCGCTGGCGGGGCTCGAGCAACCTGATCCCGGCCCTGCTGTTCCTCGGCCTGTTCTTCCTGGCGCCGCTGATCGGCCTGCTGCTGCGCGGTGTGCTGGAGCCGGTGCCGGGCCTGGGCAACTATGAACAGCTGTTCGCCAACTCGGCCTATGCACGGGTGCTGCTCAACACCTTTTCGGTGGCGGGCCTGGTGACCCTGTTCAGCCTGCTGCTGGGCTTTCCGCTGGCCTGGGCGATCACCCTGGTGCCGCGCGGCTGGGGACGCTGGATCCTGAATATTGTGCTGCTGTCGATGTGGACCAGCCTGCTCGCCCGCACTTACTCCTGGCTGGTCTTGCTGCAAGCCTCCGGGGTGATCAACAAGGCGCTGATGGCCATGGGCATCATCGATGTGCCCCTGGAGATGGTGCATAACCTCACCGGCGTGGTGATCGGCATGAGCTACATCATGATCCCGTTCATCGTGCTGCCATTGCAGGCGACCATGCAGGCCATCGACCCGATGATCCTGCAGGCCGGCTCGATCTGCGGCGCGAGCCCGTGGACCAACTTCTTGCGCGTGTTCCTGCCGCTGTGCCGGCCGGGGTTGTTCTCCGGCGGCCTGATGGTGTTCGTGATGTCCCTCGGTTACTACGTCACCCCGGCACTGCTCGGCGGTGCGCAGAACATGATGCTGCCCGAGTTCATCATCCAGCAGGTGCAATCGTTCCTCAATTGGGGCCTGGCCAGTGCCGGCGCCGCGTTGCTGATCTTCATCACTCTGGTGCTGTTCTACTTCTACCTGAAGCTTCAGCCGGAATCCCCGGTTGGCGCCAGCAACGCGAGGTAAGCCGTCATGCTCCTGACCCCCAATGCCATGAGCCGCAGGATGCGCTTGGGCCTCTACACCACCACCGGGTTGATCGGCCTGTTCCTGCTGCTGCCGATCGTGTTCATCGTGCTGCTGTCGTTCGGCTCGTCGCAATGGCTGGTGTTCCCGCCGCCGGGCTGGACGCTGAAATGGTACGGCCAGTTCTTCTCCAACGCCGACTGGATGAACGCAGCCATGGCCAGCCTCAAGGTGGCCGTGCTGACCACCGTATTCGCCGTCGCCCTCGGCCTGCCCACCGCCTTTGCCCTGGTGCGCGGGCGCTTCCCCGGCCGTGAATTGCTCTACGGCCTGTTCACCCTGCCGATGATCGTGCCGCTGGTGATCATCGCCGTGGCGGTGTACGCGCTGTTCCTGAAGCTTGGCTACACCGGCACGATGTTCGCCTTTGTGGTCAGCCATGTGATCGTGGCGCTGCCGTTCACCATCATCTCGATCATCAACTCGCTGAAACTGTTCGACCAGTCGATCGAAGACGCGGCGGTGATCTGCGGCGCCTCGCGGTTGCAGGCGGTGTTCAAGGTGACCTTTCCGGCGATTCGTCCGGGGATGGTCGCCGGTGCGCTGTTCGCCTTCCTGGTCTCGTGGGACGAAGTGGTGCTCAGCGTGATGATGGCCAGCCCGACCCTGCAAACCCTTCCCGTAAAAATGTGGACCACCCTGCGCCAGGACCTGACGCCTGTGATCGCCGTCGCGTCGACGCTGCTGATCGGCCTCTCGGTGCTGGTCATGGTGATTGCCGCCGCCGTTCGCCGGCGTACCGAAACCCGCGCTTGAGCGCCGAGGAGAAGAACATGAGTGCAGTGATCAACGATGTCGCGCAGAGCCATGGCCAACCCCTGGTCAGCCTGCGCAACCTGAACAAGCACTACGGCGAATTCGCTGCCGTGGACAATATCTCGCTGGACATCCAGGACGGCGAATTCCTCACCTTCCTCGGCTCCAGCGGCTCGGGCAAAAGCACCACGCTGTCGATGCTTGCCGGCTTCGAAACGCCAAGCAGCGGCGAGATCCTGGTCAGTGGCCAATCGCTGGTCAACGTACCGCCGCACAAGCGCGACATCGGCATGGTGTTCCAGCGCTACTCACTGTTCCCGCATTTGTCGGTGCGCGACAATATCGCCTTCCCCCTGGCGATTCGCAAACTGGCCAGCGCCGAACGCGAAAAGCGCGTCGACGCCATGCTCAAGCTGGTGCAGCTTGAGCAATTTGCGCATCGCCGCCCTTCGCAATTGTCCGGCGGCCAACAGCAACGGGTCGCCATCGCCCGCGCGCTGGTGTACGAACCCCGCATCCTGCTGATGGACGAACCCCTCGGCGCCCTCGACAAGAAGTTGCGCGAAGACCTGCAGGACGAACTGCGCCAACTGCACCGGCGCCTGGGCATCACCATCGTCTACGTGACCCACGACCAGGAAGAAGCCATGCGCCTGTCCCAGCGCATCGCGATTTTCAGCCACGGCAAGATCGTCGGCCTGGGCAGCGGCTTCGACCTGTACCAGAACCCGCCGAACGCGTTCGTGGCGTCGTTCCTCGGCAACTCCAACTTCCTCAAGCTCAAGGCCCAGGGCAACGCGGCGGCGGCGTTCGAAGGCCGATCCGTGTCGATCCGCCTGACCAGCGGCCTGCACACCGAGCAGGATGTGCTGCTGATGGTACGCCCGGAAAAAGCCCTGGCGCTGAGTGTCGAACAGGCCGCTGAGCAACCGCTGGCGGCGGGCTGGAATGAAGTGTCGGCGATTGTGGGTGAGGTGCTGTTCCTCGGCGAAAGCCAGACCTGCACAGTGAAAACCCTCGGCGGCACATCGATGACAGTCAAGGCGCTGTCCGCTGCGGGCATGCCCCTCAAGGCCGGCGACCCGGTGCGTGTGCGCTGGGCGACGGCGGATGCGTGTGTGTATACGCAGTGGGCGGAGAGTGATCTGAACAAGGCCGCTGGCGCGCATTGAATCCCATGTGGGAGGGGGCTTGCCCGATAGCGTTGTGTCAGTTAAAGATGCATTCACTGACACTCCCTCATCGGGGCATGGGTATCTACACAACTTCCAGTGAATACGAAATCTATGGCAATTAGGCTTCTGTGGTGAGCGGGCTTGCCCCGCGCTGGGCTGCGAAGCAGCCCCAAAACCTTCACCTCGATTGATTCTGGCACTCTTCGGTGACCTTATTGGGGCCGCTTCGCAGCCCAGCGCGGGGCAAGCCCGCTCACCACAGAGTTATGTGTCAGCCTTTAAGAGTTGTGTAGATACCTATGCTCATCGGGGGCAAGTCGAATCGTCGCACCGCCCCTCCCACATTTGAGGTGCGTTTATCCGTCAACTCTTGCGCTCGAAAATCGCCCCCTCGATCCCCAGCACTTCACGGGTATCCGCATAAATCCCCACGCCCTTCTCCCACACGTGCTTGATCGACCGGTCGGCGCAGCGAATCCGGTAATTGAGCTCGAACGGCTCCTGCCGTGACAACGCATATTGCACCTCGCGCCATACGTAGTCAGCGTCCTGCGCCAGGATCAGGCTGTTGTAGGTGAACTCATGGTTGTCCACCAGGCGTTCGGCAGGGTAGCCGGTGAGTTGCAGGCAGCCGGCGCTGACGAATTCCATGGTCCAGTCGCGGTTGTTGCGGCCGCGATAGATCAGGCCCGGCATGCTGTCGAGCAAGCTCATGCTGCTGCGCTGGCTGGCCTGCCAGGCGATTTCGCGGCGCTTGTGGGCAGTAACGTCCCCGGCCACCAAATAGAAGCCTTGGGGGCCGCGCTTAAGGCTGATCTCGAACCAGCGCAGTTCGCCACTGGGGTGCACAAAGCGCAGGCGCTGGTTGAATGAGGTGTCGGGGCGGCGGCGCAGTTCATTCAAGGCCTGGCGCCATAGCGGGCGGTCTTCCTGGTGCACGTAGTCCATCAGGTTGCGCTCCGCGCCCGGCGGGCCCATCAACTCGGCCCAGGCCAGGTTGAAGTGGGCGATCTGGCCGTTGTCGCGCAGTTGCAATAAGGCGGCGGGAAAGCAATCCATCAGGTCAATCGGCGGGGGCGCAAACGCTTCGGGGCTGTCCCTCATCTAGTGGCGCTCCTCGTGTTTCATCAAGGCGCCGCTGTGCACCCAGGCCGCCAGCTCCAGGCGCGAATGCAGGCCGAGCTTCTGCAACAGGCTGCGCACGTAGATTTTCACCGTGCCGTCGCTGATCCCCAGCTCCCGGCCGATCTGTTTGTTGCTCATGCCGGCGGCGATCAGCGCCAGGGTCTGGCCTTCGCGCTCGGTAAGGTTTTCGCTGCCCGCAGCCTCACACGCTTGCGTGGGCTCGGCCTGGTCGGCGAGCAGGGCAATCAGGCTCGAATCCAGCACGATCGCGCCCTTGTGACAGTTGCGCATATACGCCAGCAACGCATCCGGCTCGGTTTCCTTGAGCACATAACCGCTGGCGCCCAGGCGCAAGGCCGTGAGCAGCTCGGCGCGGTCCATGGAGGCGGTGAGCACCACCACCTGGCAATCCAGGCGCAACTGGCGCAGTTCGTCCAGCACCTGCAAGCCGCTGAGGCCGGGCATGTGCAAATCCAGCAGCACCTGTTGCGGCGTCAGGCTCACGGCCAGGTTGATGCCCTCGCGGCCGCTGGCCGCCTGCCCCACCACTTCGAAGTCGCCGTTGGCATCGAACAACTGCGCCAGGCCCTTGCGAAACAACGGGTGATCATCGATCAGTAATAAGGTCGTGCAGTCCATCGAGACTCCCCTGTGGCAGATCGTGGTGGCGGCGCAGGCCAAGGTGCACGCGCACCCCGTGCGGGCGGATCGCTTCTATGCTCAGCCGTGCGCCGATGCTGGCGGCGCGCTCGCGGATAATCGCCAGGCCGAAATGGTTGTGCTCGTCGCAGGCCGGGATCAAGCCGATGCCATCGTCTTCCACCGACACCGAGGCGTCGCCGTCCTGGGTCTGGCGCAGTTCGATGCGCACGTGGCGCGCGTGGGAATGCCGCACCGCATTGGCCAGGGCCTCGCGAATGATCTGCAGGATCTGCAATTCGGTTTCCGGGCTCAGGGCGTCGTCGGCCAGGCGGTTGTCGAGTTCGAAGACAATGATGCAGCGCCGCGAGAACTCCGCGACCGAATCGGCCAGGGCCTGGCGCAGCGAGCGCCCGTCCATGGTCAGGCGCGCACTGGTGATCAGCTCGCGCACCTGGCGTTGCAGTTGGCTCAGGCCGGTGCACAAGTCCTGCAGTGCCGGCTCGCCCAGCTGCGACTGCAATCCATGGGCCTGGAACGACAGGTAGCCCAACTGCTGCGCCACCGAATCGTGCAGCTCACGGGCCAGGGCGCCGTGGCGGGAGGTCGCCTGTTTGCGCTGCTGCTCACGGTTGTGGCTGCGCAGGCGTACGCTCACGCCTACCGCCTGCGCCGCCTCTTCCAGTAACTGGCGCCAACTGGCACCGGCGCGCCGGGGGGTGTCGAGCAGCAATGCGCCCTTTTCACCCTCGGGCAAGGCGCACACCAGACGGTGCACGCCCCGTTGCCGGCAAGGTCCGCAGGCTTGGGGAGCGTCCGTCACGCTGGCGTCGCGCCAGGGGCAACGCGCGACCGCCTGGCAGCCGTCGACCCACCCTCGCCGCGTCGGACCCAGGTCTTCGCCGCCGAGGATCAGGTTAAGCCGGGCAGGCGGCAGCAGTGCGTCGAAACGGTCCAGGAAACCCGACAAGGCACCGTCAGCGTGCAGGGGCAACCCGGCCAACAACCTGCGCACGCTGCGCGCCTGTTCGGCGCGTACAGGCCCCAACCAGAGCGGCCAGCCTTTTGGTCGTGTCAGCACTCTTTGATAACTCCCCGTCCGGTTGCTCTGTGTGGTCGAAAGGCCCAGCAACTTCCATGCCCCGAATGGCCGGCGCGCAAGGCTTATCTCCAAAGGCATAGCCCTTTTTCCAGATTGATAAGATTTTCCCCATAGGAAAGTATCTCTCCCAACAGGAAACAAACACACACCGTGGAGAGCCCGCATGACGCCTACCCGCAGCCGCCCCATCGTGGTGATTCAATCAGCCGCCGCCAGCGCAGCGTTCATCAGCGAACTGCACATGCCCGTGCTGTTGAACGGCGAACACCCCGAGTTTGCGCGACGCCTGCAACAGGCGCTGGCCAGCGCCACCGTGGGCTGCCGGCTCTACCTGCTGGGCGACGAAGCCTTTATCTGGCGTGTGCACGGCGAGGCCCGCGTCGCTGGCCTGGAACACGACGAGATCGACATGACCTGCATCCCCGGCCTGCGCCAGGTGTATTGCGCACACTGCGGCGTGACCCAGGCGGCCGGGCCGGAGCCGCTGTTGAACTGCATCGGCTGCCACGTCGGGCTGGAGGTCCGCACGCATTTTTCCCGGCGCCTGGGGGCGTATCTCGGCGTGTGCATCAACCCCGACCAACCCTACGCGGGGTTCCAGCCATGAGCGCGGCCCTCAACGTCCAGGTCAGCGCCGCACGCATGCTCACGCCGGTGGTGCGCGAATTCACCCTGACGCCCGCCACGGGCAGCCTGCCCGGCTTCTCGCCCGGCAGCCACGTGCAGGTGCACCTGCCGCTGGGCGAGGGCACGGTGCGCAACGCCTATTCACTCACCAGCGACCCGGCGCACACCCAGCACTACCGCATCGCCGTGCGCCTGCAAGATGCCTCGCGCGGTGGCTCGCAGTACCTGCACAGGCAGGTGCAGGTCGGCGACACCCTGCAGATTTCGCCGCCGGCCAATCTGTTCGCGCCCCATGGCACCGCGCACCTGCATATCCTCATCGCCGCCGGGATCGGGATCACGCCGTTCATGGCCTATATCGCCGCGATGGAACAACAGCAGGCCAACTTCGAGCTGCATTACCTGTTCCGCCGGGGCCTCAGCGACGCCTATCTCGACGAGCTGCAACAGCGTCTCGGCCCGCGCCTGCACACCTACGACCGGCGCCCGGACCTTAACCCAATCCTCGGCAACCGGCCGCTGGGCAGCCACGTCTACACCTGTGGCCCGCAGCCCTTGCTCGAGGCGGTTGAGCAACACGCCACACGCCTCGGTTGGCCGAGCAGGCGTGTGCATTCGGAAGCCTTCAAGGGCGCACAACCCGGCCAACCATTCGACCTGCAGCTGCTGCGCAGCGGCCGACGCCTGCGGGTCGAGGCCGAGCAAAGCCTGCTCGAAGCCCTGGAACACGCCGGACTACAAGTGCCCAACCTGTGCCGTGGCGGAGTCTGCGGCCAGTGCATCACGCGCCACCAGGGCGGCGCCATCGAACACCGCGACAGCTTCCTCAGCCCGGCCGAGCAGGCCGACTTTCTGATGCCCTGCGTCTCGCGCGGCAGCGGCCCCTGCGTTTCGCTGGACCTATAGGAGTGAGTGCCATGCCCCTGCAAACGAGCCCCGTGCTGAGCTATCGCGACGATTTCAGCTTTCGCAACAGCCCGGCAGCGATCCGGCGTTTCCCCTTTCCCTTTATCGAGGACAGCTACCTGTACTCGGTGAACATCGAACCGGCCATCTCCCGCGACCCCGGCTCGATCTATGAGCACGCCTTCGACATCGACGAGCACTACCGCTCGGAAATGGCCGAGCGCGCCCTGGTGCTGGACAAGGACCCACGCCGCTACCTGGTGATGCCCCACATGCAAGTGGCGGCCTGGGATGCGCTGCAGATGATCATGGAACACCTGGCCGCCGACTACCCGCAGTCGTTCAGCCTGACGCAAAACGGCGAGCGCTGGCAGTGGCGCAACCACCTGTTGGACATCGACCAGGCCTTCATCTTCGGCGATGCCAGCAGCCTGCCCTGTGCGCCGCTGGAGTACATCGGCCGCCAGGTGCAGGGGGATTTCGCCCTGCTCGACCAGCGCGACGGCGACCTGTACATGGACGCCGGCCTGGTCACCAGCCCGGCCGACTGGTCGCTGGCGTTCGACGCCGGCATGAGTTTCAAGCAATGGCACGCACCGGTGCCCATGGCCCATCAGATGGGCGTGTTCGAACGGGCGCTGAAGTACCTGCTCAACCTGCAGGTCGGCCAGCCGGTACGGCGCTTGAACTGGACCCTGACCATCAACCCGCGCCTGGATTCGTCGCCGGAAACCTTCCATGAATGGGGCGCCGATCGCGGCCGGATCACCGCGCAGAACGTCGGCCAGCAGGTGCACCTGCGGGTCGAGCTGCAAGTGATGGCGCGCCTGCCGCGCAGCCACGCGGTGATGTTCAGCATCCGCACCTACCTGATCAGCCTGGACGAACTGGTCACGCAACCCGGCTGGGGCTGTCGCCTGCACCGCGTGCTGCGCGACCTGCCCGACCCCATCGCCGACTACAAGGGCATGACCCGCTACCGCCACACGCTGGTCGAGTGGCTGAGCCAGTTCGACCCACAGGCCTGATGCCCCTTCTTCTACGACAAGGAACCTCACATGACCCACTCATGGCGTATTTCTGCATTGGCCGACCGGCACCGCGCCCTCGGCTCGAACCTCGAAGACTGGAACGGCATGGGCACTGCCTGGACCTACAGCAGTGACCTCGCCGACCACCACCAGGCGATCCGCACCCGCGCCGGCCTGATGGACGTGTCCGGCCTGAAAAAAGTCCATTACGTGGGGCCCCACGCCGAGAGCCTGTTGCAGTGGGCTACCACCCGCGACATCGCCAAGCTCTACCCGGGCAAATCGGTGTATGCCTCGATGCTCGACGAGGACGGCAAGTTCGTCGATGACTGCATCGTCTACCGCACCGGCCCCAACGCGTTCATGGTGGTGCATGGCGCCGGCACCGGGCATGAAATGCTCGTGCGCTCGGCCCAGGGCCGGCAAGTGGCGGTGCTGTTCGATGACGACCTGCACGACCTGTCGCTGCAAGGTCCGCTGGCGGTGGATTTCCTCGCCGAACACGTGCCGGGCATCCGCCAACTGGCGTACTTCCACCACCTGCAAACCCGCCTGTTCGACCGCCCGGTGATGATCTCGCGCACCGGCTACACCGGCGAACGTGGCTATGAGATTTTCTGCAAGGCCGCCGATGCGCCGTTCCTGTGGGACAGCATCCTCGAACAAGGCGCGAGCCTGGGGATCATCCCCTGCGCCTTCACCGCCCTGGACTGGCTGCGGGTGGAAAGCTCGCTGATGTTTTTCCCCTACGACAACTCGCAGATGTACCCCTTCGCCGACCAGAAGGCCGGCGACACCCTCTGGGAAATGGGCCTGGATTTCACTGTTTCACCTGGCAAGAACGCCTTCCGTGGCGCCGAAGAACACCTGCGCCTGCGCGGCCAGGAGCGCTTCAAAATCACCGGCGTGCTGCTTGAGGGCGTCCGCGCCGCCGAGGCCGGCGACACTGTGTGGCAAGGCAACCAACAAGTCGGCGTGATCACCTGCGGCATGTATTCGCGCCTGAGCAAACGCTCGATGGCCATCGCGCGCATGAGCGTCGCCTGTTCCGAACCCGGTATTGCCTTGCAGGTTCGCGGCAGCCTTGAGGCCAGCGCCAGCACCCACGCCCTGCCCTTCGACGACCCGCAGAAAACCAAGCGCACGGCCAAGGGCTGAGCCTTCCTTCACTGAACTCAGGAGCTTTCGATGGACGCCTCCCGCGAACATTACATTCTCAAGATCACCTGCCCGGCGGCGTCCGGGATCGTCGCCGCGATCAGCGCGTGCCTGGCCCAACAGCAGTGCTACATCAGCGAGCTGGCGCAGTTCGACGATGAGTTCACCGGGCAGTTTTTCATGCGCGCGGTGTTCCGTTTCAACACCGGCGTGAGCGGCGACATCGGCGCCCTGCGCAAAGGCCTCGGCGACCTGGCCGGTGGCTTCGACATGCACTGGCAGTTGTTCAGCTCGCGCCAACCGACCCGCGTGCTGCTGATGGTCAGCAAGTTCGACCACTGCCTCACCGACCTGCTCTACCGCCACCGCAAGGGCGAGATGGACATGCACATCACCGCCGTGGTCTCCAACCACCTGGACCTGCGGGCGATGGCCGAACGCGAAGGCATCCGCTTCATCTACCTGCCGATCACCCAGGACACCAAGGCCGGCCAGGAGGCCGAGCTGATGCGCATCGTCGAAGACACCCAGACCGACCTGGTGGTGCTCGCGCGCTACATGCAGATCCTGTCCGACGGCCTGTGCCAGCAACTGTCGGGCCGGGCGATCAATATCCATCACTCGTTCCTCCCAGGGTTCAAGGGCGCCAAGCCGTATCACCAAGCCTATGACCGTGGCGTCAAGCTGATCGGCGCCACCGCCCACTACGTCACCAGCGACCTGGATGAAGGCCCGATCATCGAGCAGGAAATCCAGCGCGTCGACCATACCCACCTGCCCGACTCGCTGGTCGCCATCGGCCGCGACACCGAAACCGTGGCCCTTTCCAAAGCCCTGAAATACCACCTGGAACACCGGGTGTTCATCAACCAGGACAAGACAGTGATCTTTCGCTGAAACCTTCAGGAGGCACGCTCATGACCCTACGTGTTGCAATCATCGGTGCCGGCCCATGCGGCCTGGCGCAACTTCGCGCGTTCCAGTCGGCCCGCGACAAAGGCGCCGCCATCCCTGAGCTGGTGTGCTTTGAAAAACAGCAGGACTGGGGTGGCATGTGGAACTACACCTGGCGCACCGGCCTCGACGAGAACGGCGAGCCGGTGCACGGCAGCATGTACCGCTACCTGTGGTCCAACGGCCCCAAGGAATGCCTGGAGTTCGCCGACTACACCTTCGAAGAGCATTTCGGCCGGCCCATCGGTTCCTACCCGCCGCGTGAAGTGCTGTGGGACTACATCAAGGGCCGCGTGGAAAAGGCCGGCGTGCGCGACTACATCCGCTTCAACAATGTGGTGCGCCAAGTCACCTTCGACGAACAGAGCCAGCGCTTCACCCTCTACGCCCACGACTACACCAGCGACACCTTGACCTGTGAAGCATTCGACTACGTGATCAACGCCTGCGGCCACTTCTCCACGCCCAAGGTGCCGTACTTCGAAGGCTTCGAACAGTTCGCCGGGCGCATCCTGCATGCCCACGATTTTCGCGAGGCGCTGGAGTTCAAGGACAAGGACCTGCTGATCGTCGGCAGCAGCTATTCGGCCGAGGACATCGGCTCGCAATGCTACAAATACGGCGCGCGCAGCATCACCAGTTGCTACCGCAGCGCGCCCATGGGCTATGCCTGGCCGGATAACTGGGAAGAAAAACCGCTGCTCCAGCGCCTGGAAAACAACCGCGCGTACTTTGTCGATGGCAGCAGCAAGCACATCGACGCGGTGATCCTGTGCACCGGCTACAAGCACCACTTCCCGTTCCTGCCCGATGCACTGAGCCTCAAGACCGACAACCGCCTGTGGCCGATGAACCTCTACAAGGGCGTGTTCTGGGAACCCAATCCCCGCCTGATCTACCTCGGCATGCAGGACCAGTGGTACTCCTTCAACATGTTCGACGCCCAGGCCTGGTATGCCCGCGACGTGATCCTCGGGCGCATTCAGTTGCCCGGCCACGCCGACATGGTCGCCGACAGCCAAGCGTGGCACGCACGGGAACAGGCCCTGGAAACCAACCAGCAGATGTTCGAGTACCAGGGCGCCTATATCCAGCAACTGGTGGACGCCACCGACTACCCGAATTTCGACATCGCCGCCGTCAACGAAACCTTCCTGCACTGGAAGCACGACAAGGCGGAAAACATCATGGGCTATCGCGACAAGTCCTATCGCTCGCTGATGACCGGCACCCAGTCGCCGCCGCACCACACGCCGTGGTTGCAGGCCCTGGATGACTCGATGGCGGCGTACCTGGGCGAGCCCGCGACCCCCATCAAGTCGGTCGGCTGATGATGAATGCACCGCGTGTTTCCCATCCCCGCGAACCCGGGCTGTTTGCCCGCGCGCCGAACCTGGAACGCTACCAAGTGGCCGCCGGCGGCGTGACCCTGGTCGACTTGCAGCCCGGCGACGGCCTGCA
>NZ_FKLB01000015.1:0-410 GCF_900067035.1 Pseudomonas sp. 1 R 17 | reverse complement strand
ACGTTGGCGCAGCACATGGCGGATGCAAACAAGGAGCTGAAAGCCGGTATGGAGGTGCGCATGCTCGCCGTGCCAGCGGATGCCAGCAAAGGCCTCGGCATGTTCGATGTGCTGAATGGTTTTGAGGACGCTGCCGCCCTCTCCGATGCGCTCAAGGCCCGAGTAGCCAAATATTACGGCACGCCCCTCACCGCTTTCCTGCACGCACTGTGTGTGCCCGGGGAAATGCTCAGGTGGACAGTGATCGTGCGCCGCACGGTGGAACAGTTCATCACCCAAAACCTACCAGCCTCGGCCAGTGGTCAGGCGCAGCGTGCCGCCCTTCGCTTCGGCCTCGCCGCCGCCGCCGGAGAGTTGGCTACCGCCTTTGGTGTTACCGGCTGGCCGGATGGCACAGCCACGACCGCCGC
>NZ_FKLB01000029.1:0-122710 GCF_900067035.1 Pseudomonas sp. 1 R 17 | reverse complement strand
GGGTGTAGAACCGTAGACATCGTTTACATCTGAAACCGGGGACATCGTTTACACATTTGAGGCCTGGACGCGGGTCATACCTCGTCCAAGCCTCCCCAAGGGATAATCACACAGGTACAAATCCCAAGCTTCATCTTCAGCTTCTTTGAGCCCTATCCTTTCCCCGGACAGCGCCTCGCTGATAAATACCAACTTGCCGTTCCACTTGATCGATCCGTCCTGCCTGACGCTTCGAACTTTCATTTCTGCCGGATATTCCACATCGGGCAAGCATCCTGGATAAATTCGGGTGGACGGCACATACAAGTCTCCCGGACGTTTCATGCCGAGCGCTTCGTGAGGGCGTACGTAATTAAACTCATGCCTGAAATGCTCCAGCAAAAGCTGCTGCTCGACTAAGTTTTTCCCTAAGGGCAACTCAAGTTTCAAGCTACGGTGCATTCGTTCATGGCGACCATTCTGGGCGGGTCTTCCCGGCATGGTTCGCTCGGGATAAATACCCAGCCGAATCCACCAAACTGCCAGTGTGGATATTCTTGCCAGGCCAGGAGAGGCGAACGGTACCCCGTTGTCCGAACGGATAACTTCCGGCATGCCGTACTCCTGAAAAAGCCTCTCAAAGGCCTGTTTTACAGGCTGGGTCATGATCTTGGGATGGGCCCTGCACGCTAAAATCAGCCGCGACGCATGGTCTGTGACGGTCAAAGGGAAGCACATCTGAGCATTAAGCATCTTGAACTGCCCTTTGTAGTCAGCACACCACGTCTTGTTAGGTTCGTCGGCCTTTCGCATTTGTGCGTGGGAAATGCTGTGTCGGCGTTTGAAGCGCCGCTTTTTGACGAGCCCAAGTCGGTCAAGCCATTGACCGGCCGTACTTGGAGAGGGCCAGGTGACGGAGGGATCTTCCAGCCGTAATAGCTCGAGAAGCTTTTTCGGCCCCCATTTATCGTGAGCCTCCTTCATCGCGACTACACGGGCCAAAATCTCGTCGTCGGTTTTATTTGGGCTGTTGTGAGGTCGCCGGGACAGTTCGGATAAAGACCTCAAATCGCCGTCGTGCCGGGCAATCCACTTATCGACGGTAGGTCGGCTAACGTCAAAGCGGCGTGCCAACTGGCTTTTGGTGAAGTTGCCAGAAAGCCAATCAGCTACCAGCTTGATTCTTTGATTCATGGGGGACTCTTGGTTCCAGGGCATGATCAGTTACCTCCTGATCATGCGTATTAGCCTGTAAACCATGTCCCCGGTTAGAAATGTAAACGATGTCCCCGGTTTGTACCGGGGCAAGCCCCCTCCCACCTTGAGTTACTCGTGCAACTTAGCGAACACCGTCCTGGCGCAGGGCCGCCGGGGTGAAGTCGCTGGTGGTGGCGGTGAAGCCGAAGTCATAGGCCTGCTTCTCTTCGTTCTTCATGCCCAGGGCCAGGTAGCGGCCGGACTGCAGGTCGTAGAGGGTTTCCAGGGCGTACCACGGCACTTGCTTGTCGTAGTAGTTCTCGGCATGGGCTTCGGCGACACGCCACAGTTGGCCACGGCCGTCGTAGTGGTCGATCACTGCGGCTTGCCAGGTGTCTTCGTCGATGTAGAAGTCACGCTTGGCGTAGATGTGGCGCTGGCCTTCCTTCAAGGTCGCGACCACGTGCCAGACACGGCGCAGCTCGTAGCGTGCCAGGTCCTGGTTGATGTGGCCGGCCTTGATGATGTCGGCGTACTTGAGCTTCGGATCATCGATCTTGTAGCTGTTGGAGGCGATGTAGATTTCCTTCTTGCCTTCCAGTTTCCAGTCGTAGCGGTCCGGCGCACCGTTGTACATGTCGAGGTTGTCGGAGGTACGCAGGCCGTCGGCGGCGGTACCCGGCCCGTCATAGGACACTTGCGGCGCCCGGCGCACGCGGCGCTGGCCGGCGTTGTAGACCCACGCCGAACGCGGCTCCTTCACCTGGTCCAGGGTTTCGTGCACCAGCAGCACACCACCGGCCAGACGTGCCGGGGCGGTCACTTGCTGCTTGAAGTAGAACAGCACGTTACCCGGGTTCTTCGGGTCGAAGTCCTTCATCTTGTCGCGGAACACGAACTGGTCGCGGAAGTACACCAGGCTGTAGGAGCCGTTGGTTTGCGGCGTGGCCTGGGTCACCAGGCGGGTCACGCTGCCACCGCGATAACGGGTGATGTGGTTCCAGATGACTTCCACGCCGCTTTTCGGGATCGGGAACGGTATGGCGGTTTCGAAGTTTTCCAGGCCGTTGCCGCCAGACACGAGGTTGGTGGTGGTGGCGTTCTTCTTGATGGAGGCGAACACATCGGCCGGTACGGTAGCGCCGCGATGGGTCGGGTAGACCGGCATCTTGAAGGTTTCCGGGTAACGCTTGAACATCGCGTACTGCCCCGGTGCCAGCTTGTCTTTGTACTGCTCGACGTTCTGCGCGGTGATGGTGAATTGCGGTTGTTCACTGGCGTACGGGTTGGCGAGGAAACCTTTGGCATCCACAGCGCCGGCGTTGGTCGGCATCGGCGACCATTTCGGGATGGTGCCGGCCGCGTTACCGGCCATTTCCGCGCCCATCGGCGTCAGGGTCGTGCCCAGCTTGGCGGCCTCATCCGCCGACACTGCCGCCATGACATTGCTCGCCAGGATCGACAGCCCAAGCACACCCACGTGCAACAGACTTTTGGTTATTTTCATGTTCTGGTCTTCCTGAAAATACAGTGTGCTTAGAAGTTGGCGCCGAAGCTCAGGGCGACGAAGTCGCGGTCATTCACCGTGCTGAAATCACCACCGAAAAAGTTGGTGTAGTTCAGGCTGGCGGTGTAGGTGTTCTGGTATTCGGCATCCAGGCCCAGACTGACGGCTTTGCGGCCCTCTTCGAAGTTGGCGCCAGGACCCGGGGAGTACCCCTTGACGTCATGGGACCATGCCACGTTTGGCTTGAGGTTTACGCCGGCGAAAACGTCCGGGTATTCCCAGATAGCCCGACCGCGATACCCCCAGGAAGTGGCAGTGGTGAAGCCATCGTTGTTGCAGTTAGTGTTCAGTCCGTTGGCATTTGCCAGGCCGGCGCCTTGAGCCGTAGACGTGTTCAACGCCGCACAGGCATTATTCGGCAGCGTACCAGGGCCGAAGACAGGGTCACGACCGTAGCGCACATCCGACTTGCTCTCCAGACCACCCACATGGGTTACACCTACTTCACCCACCAGGGTCAAACGGCTAGCGCCCATGACTTGGTCGAAGAAGTGGGTAAATGTCGTTTGGAACTGGCTGATTTCCTTACGACGATAACCATGCAAGTCCTGGCCCGGAGCCCCGTTGAGCAACGACGCATTGCCGAGGACCGGCCCACCAATAGGTTTCACACCGGCAAACAGGATGTCGGTGGTGCTCAGTTGGACCGGGGCATTAGGACGGTAGCTAAACTCGCCGCTCCATGCAGTCCCCGTGGGCAGGGTGGTGGAGAAACTCAAGCCATAGAGACGAATATCCTCTGGGTACTCAACGAAATAATTGGAGTTACCCGCGACCACCAGCGGACGCAATTGACCAGGCACACCTGGCGTTGCGCCGGTGTATTTCGATTGCGGGGCGCCCTGGGCACTGAAGATCGGAGCGCGGCTGTGGTAGTTCATGAAGTAAGCGCCGAACTCTGTATCCAGAGGCTCGTAGTTGTAATGGAACGCGACACCGAACTGACCACTGTCGCGCGCATCACGATCCGGGCCGCGACGCACCAATACGCCCTCGTTGTTAACGTCGACGCCATTTGCGGCGAGCCCTGGCAGTACTCCGGCGGGTAGGAAGCGACGGCTGTTCAATACTCGCAAATTGTCACTGCAGCCATCGGAAATAACATCAGGCTGAGAGAAGAAAGTGCCGCAGTTATCGGTAACGGTCTGGTCCCATTCCAACTGATAAAAGGCTTCCGCCGACAAGTTATCGGTCAGGGTCTGCGACACGTAGAACATGTTGACCGGAATCAAACCTTCCTTGATTTCGGCGCCCGGACGACGGAATGCAGACACATCGATCGGGTTAATGGAGTTGATGCCACCACCGATGAAAGTACTTTCACCCCAGCTCACTACCTGCTTACCGAACCGCACGTTGCCGGGCTGATCGGCAATGGAGTAGTTGTGGTAGATAAACGCATCGAGAATCTGCCCGCCAGAAGACTTGGCGCCCTCTTTGCGGTTGTTGTTGCTGATGTCCTTGAACTCGCGGCTCTCATCCTGCAGTTCGAAGTCATACCAGTACTTGCCGCGCACAAACACGCCGGTGTCGCCGTATTTCAACTCCAGGTCATGAATGCCCTTGAAAATCTTCGAGAACGTTTCGCCACGCTTGAAGTTCAAGTGGCCGTCATCGGAGGTCTGGGACAGACCGTTGCCGCCGTTGTTGGCACCGATCAGGTCCTGGTTGGGCTTGGCTGTCGACCAGCTCGCCCCCACAGAAAGCGACGAGTCAAAACTACCTTCGATTTCACCGATATTGAAACTGACGCCGAATGCGGGCCCGGCGAGCGTAGAGGCGAGACTGACGGCCAGGGGCAGTCTTGCCCGGCGCCAGAACTGGTTTACTGAGGTCATCGACGCTACTCCATGTGCATTATTGTTATGGCAGTGAGTTTGTTCTGTGATGCTTGTAACGGCCGGAATACAACGATTCCAATGCCGCCTGGCAACTGAACCTCCATGGCCCGAAGCGATGCATCCTTGAAAAACTCTGGGTGGGACTATAGCCAGCAGGGGGTATCGCTTGATCCCTCTAAAGTGTGATTTGCATCACCAACCCGTCTGCCACAGCCCTTTCGCCATGTCGGCGAAGGCCGACGCGGCAAGGATGGCTGAAAATTGGCAAATCACAAGTGAAGGCGCGAGATAGAGCATCGCCGTGCCACGAGGGCACGGCAAATCAGCTCAGAGGGTGGACAGGAAGGTGCTGTTGTTGGCCTGCCATTCAATGATGTCAATACGGATACGTTTTTTGTCGAGCTTGCCGACACTGGTCTTGGGAATTTCCGTAACAACGGCGATCTGGCTCGGAATCGCCCACTTGCTCAGATGGCCCAGTTCGACAAAAGGCTTGAGGTGTTCCTTGAGCTCGCGGGCCCCAATCTCATGGCCATCACGCACCACCAGCAACGCAAACGGGCGCTCGCCCCACTGCGGGTCGGCGATGCCCACCACCGCTACTTCGCGTACCGCCGGGTGACGGCTGACCAGGTCTTCGAGGGCCAGGGAGGAGATCCACTCGCCGCCGGTCTTGATCACGTCCTTGATGCGGTCGCGGATATCGATCACCCCAAATGCATCGAGGGTGGCCACGTCGCCGGTGTGCATCCAGCCACCCGCCCACAGCTCGGCGCCCTTCTGCGGCTCGTTGTAATACCCCTCGGTCAGCCACGGCGCGCGCAGCACCAACTCACCCTGGGACTCGCCGTCGGCGGGCAGGAAATTGCCCTCGGCGTCCATGATCGCCGCTTCCACCAACGGCCCGGGCACGCCGGCCTTGATGCGGTAGCTGATGCGCTCGTCCTCGGTGCCGGCCATCAGTTCTTCGTTGAGGTGGGCGCAGGACACCAGCGGGCCAGTCTCGGACATGCCGTACGCGGCGGTGAGCTGAATCCCACGGGCCTTTGCCGCCTCATACAGCGTGCGGTTGAGCGCACTGCCGCCGATGACGATTTTCCAGCCGCCAAAATCGACGCCTTGGGCAGCCTTGGCGTTGAGCACCATTTGCAGGATGGTCGGCACGCAGTGGGAAAAGGTGACCTTCTCCTTGCGCCACAGCTCTACCAGGTATTCCGGGTCGTAGCGGCCGGGGTAGACCTGCTTCAGGCCAAGCATGGTCGCCACATACGGCAGGCCCCAGGCATGCACGTGGAACATCGGCGTGATCGGCATGTACACGTCGTTGGTGCCCAGCAGGCGCACGCTGTCGACGCTGCCCATGATGGTCGCCACGCCGATGGTGTGCAGCACCAGTTGGCGATGGGTGAAGTACACGCCCTTGGGGTTGCCGGTGGTGCCGGTGGTGTAGAAGGTGGTGGCGACGGAGTGTTCGTCGAAGTCCTGGAAATCGTACTTCGGGCTGGCGGCGGCCAGCAGGGTTTCATACTCACCGACCAGGTTGGGCAACTCGGCGGTCTTGGCTTCGCCGTCGGTGAGCAGCAGCGTCTTGTCCACGGTGGTGAGCTGCCCGGCAATGGCCTGGTAGAGCCCCACGAACTCGCTGTTGACCAGCACGAAGCGGTCCTCGGCGTGGTTCATGGTGTAGAGAATCTGTTCCGGCGACAGGCGCACATTGATGGTGTGGATCACAGCACCGATCATCGGGATGGCGAACATGCATTCCAGGTAACGATGACTGTCCCAATCCATCACCGCCACAGTGTCACCGGCCTTGACCCCGGCTTCGGTGAGCACGTTGGCCAGGCGCGCGACGCGCTCGATCAAGGTCGGGTAGGTGTAGCGCAGCTTGTCGCGATAGACAATTTCCCGGGTCTTCTCGTAACGGGTACCGGACATCAACAGGCGCTTGATCAACAGCGGGTATTGATACGCACCTTCGGCGGGCGGAATAACACGGGTCTGCAACATACGAATCCCTTTTATGACTGCACGGTCTTGGCTTGAAGACCTGCACTGTAGAGAGGTTATGTTTCAGCTAAATCAGCCAAAGGAATGATTTGCAGAGGCTGGGGAATGCTAGCTTTGAGCCATTATTCAGGGACAATGGAGGTCAAATGTGGGAGGGGGCTTGCTCCCTCCCACACTGGATTGTGTTTACTTGAGAACAGCGTTTATTTCGCGCTGGTAAACGCCAACTTCACCCCAATCGCAATCAACACTGCTCCCATGGTCCGATCAAACCAATGCCCCATCCGTGCAAACCCGGCGCGCACGCGCTGCTGGCTGAACAACATCGCCACCAGGCAGAACCACAACGCCGTCGCCACCGCCAGGTACACGCCGTAGCCGGCCTGGATCGCCAGCGGTGTGTGCGGGTTGATCACCACGGTGAACAGCGACAGGAAGAACAACGTCGCCTTGGGGTTCAGGCCGTTGGTGACGAAGCCTGCGGTAAACGCGCCACGCGGGGTACGCTCGCCCACTTCGCGGTGCAACTCGCCCTCGACGGCAGGCTTGGCCGGTTTGGCGCGCAGGGCCTTGAAGCCGATGTACAGCAGGTAGGCGGCGGCGGCCCATTTCAGTGCGTTGAACAACACGATGGACTGGGACACGATCAGGCCGATGCCGAGCAGCGAATAGCCCACGTGCAGGAAAATCGCCGAGCCCACGCCCAACGCAGTCCAGGTTCCGGCGCGGCGGCCGTGGGTCACGCTCTCACGCACCACCACCGCGAAATCCGGGCCGGGGCTGGCCACCGCCAGCAGGTGAATCAGGGCTACGGTCAAAAACTCGGCGGCGTACATACTCACTCCATTAAGTAACGGATTATTTCATCTGGTAGGCTCGGCAGATTACGCCTTCGAACCCTGTCGCAAAAGGTACAGTTGATGACGAACAATCGCCGCGCCGTCTTCCTTGATCACCCGTCCCTGGATCTGGGCGACCTCGATCTCAGCGAGTTGCGAGACAGTTTCAGCGACTTGCAGTTGTTGACAGGCACCACGCCGCAGAATGTGGTCGAGCGCCTGCAAGGCGCGCAGGTGGCGATCAGTAACAAAATCCCGCTCAACAGCGAGACCCTGGCGGCCTGCCCGGAACTCAAGTTGATCCTGGTATCGGCCACCGGCACCAACAACATCGACCTGGAAGCCGCCCGCGCCCATGGCATCACCGTGAGCAACTGCCAGGGCTACGGCACACCGTCGGTGGCGCAGCACACGATCATGCTGTTGCTCAACCTGGCGACGCGGCTGCAGGACTATCAGCGCGATGTGAGCGCCGGCAAATGGCAAGAGGCCAAGCAGTTCTGCCTGCTGGACCACCCGATTGTCGAGCTGGAAGGCAAGACCCTCGGCCTGCTGGGCCATGGCGAATTGGGCAGTGCCGTGGCGCGCCTGGCCGAAGCCTTCGGGATGCGCGTGCTACTCGGCGCGATTCCCGGGCGCCCCGCCCGTGCCGACCGCGTGCCGCTGGATGAATTGCTCGCGCAGGTGGACGCACTCACCTTGCACTGCCCGCTCAATGAACACACCCGGGACTTTATCGGCGCCCGTGAACTGGCGCTGCTCAAGCCCGGCGCGTTTATCGTCAACACCGCGCGCGGTGGCTTGATCAACGAGCAGGCCCTGGCCGATGCCTTGCGCAGCGGCCACCTGGGCGGCGCAGCGACCGACGTGCTGAGTGTTGAGCCACCGGTCAATGGCAACCCGCTGCTGGCCGGCGATATTCCTCGACTGATCGTAACCCCGCACAATGCCTGGGGCAGCCGTGAAGCGCGGCAGCGTATCGTCGGCCAACTGGCGGAAAACGCCCGGGGCTTTTTCAGCGGCGCCCCGCTGCGTGTCGTCAGTTGATAAACTGCGCTCCTTTTCAAGGAGCAGACCATGGATCCGCGCAGTGAAGTACTGCTTCGTCAGGCCGAACTTTTTCAAGGCAACCTGCTGCTGGTGGGTTTGCCCGCCGACGACCTGCTGGGTCGCCTGCCCAACGCCCACGGCTGGTGCTGGCATGCCGGCGACCAGGCGGCGCTCGACGCGCGCTTCCCGGAGCGCAGCCAGTTTGGGGTGAATGCGCCCGAGCGCGGGTTCGATGCGGCGGTGATCTTCCTGCCCAAGTCCAAGGACCTCACCGATTACCTGCTCAACGCAGTGGCAGCGCGACTGCCCGGCGCCGAGCTGTTCCTGGTAGGCGAGAAAAAAGGCGGTATCGAAAGCGCCGCCAGGCAAATGGCCCCGTATGGCAAACCGCGCAAGCTCGACAGCGCGCGGCATTGCCAGCTGTGGCAAATCACCGTGGCCAACGCCCCGCAAGCGGTCGAGCTGGAAAGCCTGGCGCAGGTGTTCGATGTGCCGCTGGCCGAAGGCCCGCTCAAGGTGGTGAGCCTGCCGGGTGTATTCAGCCACGGCCGTCTGGATCGCGGCACCGAGCTGTTGCTGGAACACTTGGACAAACTGCCGAGCGGCCATTTGCTCGACTTCGGTTGCGGCGCCGGCGTGTTGGGGGCGGCGGTCAAACGTCGCTACCCGCACAACAGCGTAACGATGCTGGATGTGGATGCTTTCGCCGCCGCCAGCAGTCGCCTGACCCTGGCCGCCAACGGGCTGGAAGCCGATGTGCTGACCGGTGATGGCATTGACGCTGCGCCGATGGGGTTGAATGCAATCTTGAGCAACCCACCGTTCCATGTCGGCGTGCACACCGACTATTTCGCCACGGAGAACCTGCTGCGAAAAGCGGCGAAACACCTGGCAAAAGGTGGCGAACTTCGCCTGGTGGCTAACAGCTTCCTGAAGTACCAGCCGTTGATCGAAGAGCATCTGGGCGTGTGTGCGGTCAAGGCCGAAGGCAATGGTTTTCGCATCTACCGTGCCAAACGCAGCTGATGGCGGTTTGAAAAAGAACGCTTGCCGAATGGATTTTGCCTAGGCAGAATCCGCTCCGTCCTAGGGGAGTAGTCTCCCACGAGCGCCACGCTCGTCCGGCATACGTCAACATACTTGGTCAACAGGCCATGGCGTATGCGACCCAGGAGTCCGCACAGACGGACCGGGGTTTGACAAGACCTATGACACGCACACCTTACCCGGGGCGGGAAGGCTGTACGTGTCATAGCCGTGTCGACCCGCCCCTGGAAACCTACCTGATGCTGGATTCATTGCTCGTTCCTACCGCAATCGTTGCCTTGGCCGAAATCGGCGACAAGACGCAACTGCTCGCGCTCATCCTTGCTGCACGCTTTCGCAAGCCCTGGCCGATCATCGCCGGCATCGTCGCTGCAACCCTGGCCAACCATGCGGCCGCCGGTGCCGTGGGGGCCTGGTTCGGGAGTTTCTTCTCGGATGCGGTATTGCACTGGATTCTCGCGGCCAGCTTCTGCGCCACCGCGCTGTGGACCCTGGTGCCAGACAAACTCGACGACGACGAAGCCAGCACCACGCGCAAGTTCGGGCCGTTCCTGACCACGCTGATTGCATTCTTCCTGGCGGAAATCGGGGACAAGACCCAGATCGCCACGGTGATGCTCGCGGCGCAGTACCCGGAACTGTGGCTGGTGATTATCGGCACCACCCTGGGCATGTTGATTGCCAACGTGCCGGTGGTTCTGGCGGGGAATTTTGCGGCAGAGAAACTGCCGCTGACATTGATTCGCCGATTGGCGGCTACAGCGTTCTTTGTCCTGGCGATTGTGGCGGTGTACAAGGCCATGCAGAGCAGTGGCTGGATCTAAGCCAAACACGGAAGATGGTTTACCCTGATGCCTGTAGGAGCGAGCTTGCTCGCGAAAAACTCACCGGCGCCGCGTTTATTCAGGCAACACGCGTTATCGTTGACGTTTTTCGCGAGCAAGCTCGCTCCTACACGGCGTCGATCAGGACTTCTTGGCCTGCTGGTAGAGCGGCATCACCTTCGGAATCGCTGCCTGCAACGAGGCGATCCGGCTGTCGGAAGCCGGGTGAGTGCTCATGAACTCCGGCGGTGCGCCTTCCGAAGCCTTGGCCATCTTGTTCCACAGCGTGATCGCCGCGTTCGGGTTGTAGCCGGCACGGGCCGCCAGTTCCAGGCCGATCAGGTCCGCTTCGTTTTCATTGCTGCGGCTGTTGGGCAAGGTCATGCCGTAGTTGGCCACGGTATCGGCCAGCGCCAGGCTGTCCTGGCCCAGGCCGAACAACGCACCGGCGCCCTGCTTGGCCATCTCGATGCCGTAGGCCTTGGACATGGCTTCGCGGCCATGCTCACGCAAGGCGTGGGCGATTTCATGGCCCATCACCGCGGCCAGTTCATCGTCGGTGAGCTTGAGGTTGTCGATCAACGCGCTGTACACGAAGATCTTGCCGCCAGGCCCGCAGTTGGCGTTCATCTCATCGCTCTTGATCAGGTTCACTTCCCACTTCCACTGCGCCGCATCCGGGCGGAAGGTCGGCGCCTGGGCGATCAGGCGATTGGCGATCGCCTGCACGCGCTTGGCATTGGCGCTGGTCTTGTCCAACTGGCCTTTGCTGCTGGCCTCGCCCAGGGTCTGCTGGTAGGACTGGGCATACATCTGGTCGACTTCCTGGCTCGACAGCATGCTGAACATATATTGCTTGCGCTCAACCCCGACCGCGCCGCCGCTGGTGGTGTTGACCGACTGACACCCGGCCAGCAACACGCCTGCCGCCAATACACTTACGGCCAATGATTTCTTCATCAATACACTCTCCCTGAAAAGACGCCCTGAAAACATGGCGCGTATCGTAGGCGCTCATTTGTATCGGCGCCAGATACAACAGACGTGTAACCGATGAATTTCGGACACATCTCACACGCCCGGCAACTTCAGTGAGCAACCGGCCTCAGGCTCAGGCCGGGGTCAGGCACTCCGGCCCGTTGAGCTTGGGATCATTGACCATGTTGGCCAGGACTCGCTCACGCAATGGGACCGGCTCACTGGCCAGCAAGCCTTGCAACACATGCAAGGGCGTCTCGGGATCGAGCCAGGCGGCCTGACCCGCCGCGTCCAGAATCAACGGCCGGCGCTGACTCTGGGCGGCCTGGGTCACCACTGCCGTACTCAGCCACACCTGCTCCTGCACCGGGTACGCCTCCCAGATCGCTGCAAAAAACAGGGTCGAGCCCTCCCCCGGCGTCAGCCAGTACGGACGCTTGCGCTGGGTGCCGCGCCATTCGTAAAAGCCGTTGGCGGGCAACAGGCAACGGCGCTGGCGAAATGCTTCGCGAAACATCGGTTGCTCGGCCAGGGTTTCGGCACGGGCATGGGCCGGGGTGCGGGAAAGGTCAGTCAGCCAGGGCGGCGTCAGGCCCCAGCGCGCCCGTGCCAGGGTGCGCTGGCCGTCATTTAGGCGCTGGATCAGCACCGAATCATTCGGGGAGATGTTCCACTGGGCCTGCTGGTCGGTCGGAAAGCCCGGCAGGGCAGCAAAGGTAGGGTTCCAGCGAAACAGGGCATAACGTCCACACATGGGGCAACACGACTCTTGGGTAAACCGACCGACAGCCTAACAGACCAATACGTCGGGGAAGCTGTCGGGTTCGTCGCCGGGCAGGGGTTGCGCACCGATATAGGCGGTAATCAGCTCGCGGGCTTCAGCCGCCCGGTCGTTGTCCACTTCCAGCCCCAGCAGGCCGAAGATCGGCAACTCCCCCGTGCCGCCGAGCAAATGGCGCCCTACCAGGTGCGCCTCGATGCCCTCGCTGGCGAGCATTTGCTGCAGCAACTCGCCTTCCATCAGGTTTTCCGGTTCGTAGATTCGCTGCATGGGCGTACCTGTTATTCGTTTTCACTGCGGGTTTCGAGCATCCACTCTTCACCATGGACCTGCAGGTTGAAAATGATCGGTCGGCAACACACCTGACAGTCCTCGATGTATGTCTGATCACCGCCGGATAAATCCACCGCGGTCTCTACCGCCTCACCACAATAAGGACAATCGTACAGAGCAGTTTCCAGCATCGCAGTCTCCCAGGTGACTTGTGCGTATAATCGCCGGTCTATTTACAGGGCTATTTTCCGGCCGGGCCAATTGCCCGGACGCTCCCTGGTATTTCCTTTACTTACCCTAGCCGTTTCTAACAAGAGAGCATGATGGGCGAATTCGATACCATCCGACCTTACAACGACAGCGAAGTCCCGGCAGTGCTGGCCCGGCTGTTCAGTGACAAGGCCTTTCTGGACATCCTGACCCACTTCCGCTTCCCGCGCTTTGCCGGCGCCCTGGGCTGGCTGCTCAAGCCGATGATCGCGCGCAAACTGCGCCGCGAGTTCGCCGGTGTCACCACCGTGGCCACGCTTCAGGACAAAGTCGAGTATTACGTCGACCACACCATTGACCGGGCGACCGACGGCGTGACCTACACCGGCGTCGAACAGCTCAAATCCGGCACCGCCTACCTGTTCCTGGCCAACCACCGCGACATCGTGATGGACCCGGCCTTCGTCAACTATGCCGTCTACCACGCCGGCCTGCCGACGCCACGCATCGCCATCGGCGACAACCTGCTGCAAAAGCCGTTTGTCAGTGACCTGATGCGCCTGAACAAGAGCTTCATCGTGCACCGTTCGATCACCGGGCGAAAGGAGAAGATGGCGGCGTTCAACCTGCTGTCGGCCTATATCAACCATTCGATCCGCAACGACTGCCAGTCGATCTGGATCGCCCAGGCCGAAGGCCGCGCCAAGGACGGGGATGACCGCACCGAGTCGGCGATCCTCAAGATGTTCCATGTCAGCCGCAAGGACGAGCCGTTTGCCGAAGTGATCCAGTCACTCAACCTGACGCCGGTGTCCATCAGCTACGAGTACGACCCGTGCGATGCCGCCAAGGCCCGCGAACTGTATATCCGCGCCACCACCGGCACCTACGTCAAGGCGCAAGGCGAGGATGACGTCAGCATTGCCCTGGGCATCACCGGCTACAAAGGCCGCGTACATATCAACTTCGCGCCGCCGATTACCGAGCGTTTCGAAGACACCAAGGTCCTGGCCGTGGAAATGGATCGGCAGATTCTCGGCGGCTACCGGCTGTTCCCGGTGCACTACCTGGCGTACGCCCAGTGGAGCGATGCCGACCCGCAGTTGCAGGTGCCGAAGGCGGCCGACGTGTTCCCGGCCGATGAACTGGCCAAGGCGAAGGCGGAGTGGGAGCGGCGCCTGAACGACTGCCCGGCCGAGCACCGGCCTTTCCTGGTGGTGCAATACGCGACGCCAGTGCGCAATCAGTATCGGGTCAAGGCTGGAATCCCGCTGTAAACACCGATCAAGAAAATGTGGGAGGAGGCAAGCCCCCTCCCACATTGGTTCTGCGTTTTTTTAGATTCGGGTGCTGAGCCAGGAAGTAGCCAGCGCCAGTCCAAGGCAGGCGAACCCGATGCGGTAAGCCACACGGTGCGCCCGCTCGGTGCGCACATCCAGGAACAGCATGGGCTGGTCGATTGCGCGATCTTCACTTTGCGCCGTCAGTTCAGCCATGGCGCGTTGCTCGCGCAGGCGGGTGATGAACAGCAGCGCAGCGCCTGGGCAGGCCACTGATAAAGCCACGGCATTGATCAATAGTGCGGGCAGCGCCATCGCAAACCTCGATGAAACAGTCTGTGGGTATCGGTTCAGATACAAACCTTGACGGTAGTGGCCTCGAGCACCAAAACCGCTCCATCTCCCATGGACGGCTAATGTATCCAGTAATTTACGCCGTCACCTGAACGTCACCTTAACAAGCCACTCTGTTGCCCTTCGAACATTCAGGAGCTTGTCATGCTGCACGCGCACAACCAGGATCGGCTGTATCTGATTGCCCAAAGCGACGAGCAGGAGGCGCTGATCGGCGGCCTGGCGTTCAACGTGCAGGACCGCCACTGGCTGGTGTATTGCGCCCTTGGCGGGCACCAGCATGCGGACTTGCCCGAGGCCGATCTGTTGACGGGGGTGAGCATGCTGGACTTTTGTATCGACACGGCCGCGTGAAACTGAAGGCATAAAAAAACCGGACTCATCGCTGAGCCCGGTTTTTTTGTTTGAGCGATTACTGCGAGCTGAGCAATGAACCGATGCTTGGGTCCTTGAACAGGCGGGTCAAGGCATCGCTCAGGACGTCGCTGACCAGCCTGGTGTTGGTTTCCTGGTTAGGCGACATGCCGAAGCGCTGGTTCAGCGACGCACCGTAACGGCCGCTGTAGCGACGGGTGCCGGCGGTGACGTCGGACTTGAAGGTGGCGCCAATGGACGCCTCGGTCACGTAAAGACCGTCTTTAGGCGACTGATACTTCAACTCGGCCAGGGTGATCGTCAACTGCGGAGCGCCCGGCGCGTTGGGGCTGGGGGTGAAACCCAGCAGGCGCACGGCCGCTTCCGCCTGGGCTTGCAGCTTGGGCAGCACGTCTTGAGCGTTCACCGACACCAGGGCGGTTTCCGGGTACAGGCCACCGCGCGAACCGAGTGTCGGCGACGGACGACCGTCCACCACCCGTACCGACACCGGCTGGCCATGGCCCACCGGGGCCAGCTGCGTGGTGATTTTCGGTTCCGGGGTCAGTTGCTGCGGGCTGTTGGCGCAGCCAACCAGGGTCAAGCTGGTCACAGTGATCAAACCGAACAACAGGCGTTGCAACATGCGCTTCTCTCCAGAAATCAGGTACCGACAGGCCGGCAGTATAGCGGGGCGCCCCTGCAGGGAACTAGCGTCAGTTACAACCTGTGACCCGGGGCTTCGCCTGCGGTTCGATGTCACCGATATGTCATAGCCGTTACATGGGCTCGTCATCCCGGGCTGGCATGCTTGGCCTCAATCTCAGGAGGTTGATCGCCATGCATTTTCTCTGGTCGCTGTTTACGCGCAAGCCCGCCCTTCGCCAGTTCGCCCTGCTCGATGCGCAAGGCCGTTGCCAGGCGTTCAAAGCGTGCTGCCAGCCTCCCGTCGGCGAAGGCTGGGTGGAAATCGAAGAAATTCGCCTGAGCTGGATGCATCATCCGTTGCCGGCTCGCGCCCGTGTAAGCCCACGCCCTGCGCGGTCGCTACGTCACCAGGCGTTGGCCGCCTGACCGAACGCCTAATAAAAGTCATAAAACCCGCCCATTTCCCCGGCGTTCTTCGCTACAATCTCCCCCCGATTATAAGGACGTCTCCTGATCGGGCCTCGCAGCATCGTTAATGCCTCGGTATTAACCCCAAGAATCGCCCACAGAGAGCCGCCCACACAGATCCTGTGAAGCTGGCGCGCTTGCTGTTTCCTTTGCAAACCACCCGCCTTTACCGAATCTGCCAGAGCTGCCATTGCGCTCGGCCACTTGAGTTGTTTGCCCGTTTTGCCGCGTGTCGGCAGAGGTTTGCGGGCCAGGTGCCAGGCCGGGGCAGCCCTTTTTTGAGGTTCACGTCTTCAAAAGAGCGTGAAAAAAACGGGTTTTCACAACTTCACAAGAGTGTGGCGAGCAAATGAATAGTTTGGCGTTTGTACAAGCACCATCAGCGTCTGGAACAGCCCAACCACACAGGCTCGAGTACTCCGCAAACACCGGAGCTTGAGCCTGTCCGCTACGGATTGATTGCACGAATCGCACGCTTTGACCATAAGTCGAATTGCCACAGGCGCCCATGAATGCGTTCATAGGCAGATCAGGCCGGGCAGGAAGCGTGTGCTGAATGTGCAAGGAATTGCGAAACGGACATGGCGATCCTGGCCATGGGTAACCTGGGGCAACACGTGAAACGCCCCGTCACTCCTGGCAGCCATGCCGTCAATTTGGTGCTGCAGATTTTGGAGACGCGTTAAATGGCGCATAACGAAGCAGTCGACGTAGTACTGGTAGGGGCCGGCATCATGAGTGCCACCCTGGCCGTACTGCTCAAAGAGCTCGACCCCGGCCTCAAGCTGGAAGTCGTTGAGCTGATGGACTCGGGTGCCGCGGAAAGTTCCAACCCGTGGAACAACGCCGGTACCGGCCACGCCGGGCTGTGTGAGCTGAACTACACGCCCCAGGCCGCCGATGGCTCCATCGACATAAAGAAAGCCGTGCACATCAACACCCAGTTCGAGGTGTCGAAGCAGTTCTGGGCCTACCTGACCAGGAAGGGCACCTTTGGCTCGTCCAAGTCCTTTATCAGCCCGGTGCCACACCTGAGCTTCGTGCAGGGCGAAAAAGGCGTGGAGTTCCTCAGGAAGCGCTTTGAAACCCTCAGCCAGCACCATGCGTTCTCGGACATGCACTACACCGAAGACCGCAGCGAAATGGCCGAGTGGATGCCGCTGATGATGCCGGGGCGCCCGCTCGACGAAAAAATCGCGGCCACCCGTGTGATGAACGGCACCGACGTCAACTTCGGCGCCCTGACCAACCAGTTGCTCACTCACCTGACCAGCTCCCCGGACGCTCAGGTCAAGTACAGCAAGCGCGTGACCGGCCTCAAGCGTAACGGCGCAGGCTGGACCGTGAGCATCAAGGACGTCAACAGCGGCAACAGCCGCGAAGTGGACGCCAAGTTCGTGTTCCTCGGCGCCGGTGGCGCGGCCCTGCCGCTGCTGCAGGCCTCGGGTATCGAAGAAAGCAAAGGGTTTGGCGGTTTCCCGGTCAGCGGCCAGTGGCTGCGTTGCGACAACCCGGAAGTGGTCAAGCACCACCAGGCCAAGGTCTACAGCCAGGCCGCCGTGGGCTCGCCGCCGATGTCCGTGCCGCACCTGGACACCCGCGTAGTCGACGGCAAGAAATCCCTGCTGTTCGGGCCCTACGCCGGCTTCACCACCAAGTTCCTCAAGCACGGCTCGTTCCTCGACCTGCCGCTGTCGGTTCGCGCCGGCAACATTGGCCCGATGCTGGCCGTGGCCCGCGACAACATGGACCTGACCAAGTACCTGGTCAGCGAAGTGATGCAGTCCATGGAGCAGCGCCTGGAATCCCTGCGTCGCTTCTACCCCGAAGCGAAAGCCGAAGACTGGCGCCTGGAAGTGGCCGGCCAACGGGTGCAGATCATCAAGAAAGACCCGAAGAAAGGCGGCGTGCTGCAATTTGGCACCGAGCTGGTCGCGGCTAAAGATGGCTCACTGGCAGCACTGCTGGGTGCGTCCCCAGGCGCTTCGGTGACCGTGTCGATCATGCTGGAACTGATCGAGCGGTGCTTCCCGCAGAAAACTGCCGGTGAGTGGGCGACCAAGCTGCACGAGATCTTCCCGGCACGGGAGAAGGTCCTGGAGACTGATGCCGAGCTGTATCGCAAGATCAACGCGCAGAACAACATCAGCCTCGAACTGGTTGAATCTGCCGCCGAGACCGGTAGGAGCGAGCTTGCTCGCGAAGATCGTTAACGATAACGCAGCGCATCTGGTTTAACGCGGCGTTCTCTGTTTTTTCGCGAGCAAGCTCGCTCCTACAGTAAAAAGCAAAAACGCCCCGTTCTCGCGATGAGAACGGGGCGTTTTTTGTGGCCGGGAATAATCAGCCGCGGGCGTTGTCGATCAGCTCGATATAGTCGGCGGCGTTGCGCTGGTCCTTGATCAGGTCGACAAAGGTCTGGCCGTGCTCATCCTTGCCATCCAGGTCCAAACCGGCCGCCTTGAAGAAAACCAGGAAGCGTTCGAAGTCGTCGATACGCAGGCCACGGTAGGCCTTGATCAGTTTGTGCAGGGACGGGGAAGTCGCGTCAACCGGCTCGAAGTCCAGGAACAACTTGATCTGGTCGTCGCCGATCTCGTCACCAATCACCTGTTTCTTATCTTTACGCATTACCGACTCCAGCCAGCAGACATTTACACGGGGTTTGAAGTCTACCTGCGAGGCGCAGGCTTCGAAAGCGGTGAAGAACCAATGTGGACGGGGGCAAGCCCTTCCCACATTGGTTCTTCAGTGTTTTTGCTATTTGCTACGAACAGCACCGGTATGCAAATCCGCCCAGACATGCCCGTTGGCGTAACTGAGGAACTGCACATACACCGCGTCATTGCGCAGCAGGTCGACAATCACTCGGTACTGGGCCACCGGGTAGGACAGGGTCAAGGTTTTGCTCTTGTCATCGTAGACCGGCTTTTTCAAGCTTTTGCTTTCGGCATCGAAGTTGAGCACCACCTGGCTGATAGTCGCGCCTTTGTTCAGGGACTTGCCCTTGAGACGGATCATCAGCGGCGAGGTCACCGGGATCGGTTGTTGCGTGGATTGACGCTGGTTGCCCACCACCACCGCATACTCGGTGACTTGCAGCAGTTGCTGCTGGTCAGGGGTTTCGGCGCGCAGGGTCAGATCGTCCGGCGGCAGGAACTGCGCATGCATCGGCGCAGGCGCCGCAGCCAGCGGCAGACTGAGGGTCAACGCCAGGGCGGCGCAGGTGCGTATCAACAGGCTCATGGGCCGCTCCGCAAGAGGTGGCCCAGCACTGTAGCTCAATCGAACTGGGCAAGCATCCAGCGTTGATACTCGGCCACATTGGCGTCGCCTTCACGGGGCGCCCAATCGGCCAGTTCGCCTTCGCCCACCGGCCGATAAGGCCCGGCCTTGCACTCGAACATCACCGTGTCGGGGGCGAGCACCACCAGGCCATGGAACACGCCGGGCGGCAGGTCGACGCCCGAGCATTCGCCGCCGGCCTGCATCACGCGCTTGGCGAGCACCTCGCCGGTGTCGCTGAACACCAGCAAGCCCAAGCGACCCTGGAGGACCAGCAAGGTTTCCGCCTTATCCGCGCTCAAGTGCCGATGTGGCGGCACATACGTGCTGGGCTGCAGGCCCACGGCCAGGCGATGGCACGGTTCTTCCATCTGATGAAAGTTATGATGATGCCGGCCACGGGGGCTGGCGCCCGCTTTCTCGGCCAACTCGGCAAACAGCGTCTGATCAAGAAAGCGAGTCATAGGTTACATACCTTTGACGGCGTAGATTCCATTGGCGTTGCGCCAGTAGCCCTTGTAATCCATGCCGTAACCGAAGATGTAGCGATCGATGCACGGCAGGCCGACGAAATCGGCTTTCAACTCGGGACGGGCCTTGCGGTCGTGGTCTTTGTCGATCAGCACGGCGGTGTGCACCTTACGTGCGCCAGCGTGTTTGCAGAAGTCGATGATCGCGCCCAGGGTGTGGCCCTCATCGAGGATGTCGTCGATGATCAGCACATCGCGGTCGATGAACGAAACTTCCGGCTTGGCTTTCCAGAACAGGTCACCGCCGCTGGTTTCGTTGCGATAGCGGGTGGCGTGCAGGTAAGACGCTTCCAACGGGAACTGCAGGTGAGTCAGCAATTTGCCGGCGAAGATCAGGCCACCGTTCATCACGCAGAAGACCACCGGGTTGGTGTCGGCCATTTCGCGGGTGATGTGTGCGCCAACCTTAGCGATCGCTGCTTCGACTTGCGCTTCGGTGTACAGGCAGTCAGCCTCGCGCATGATTTGACGGATATGCTCGAGATCAGCGGACATGGCGCTCTCCAAGGGGTGCTGTGGCAAGAAAAGCGGGCGAAGGTACGCTTCTCATGCGCTCCGAGCAAGCCTTAATGGACTAACGTACTAGATGTCTATAGGACAACACCCTCGGATAGATTAATCTAGGCCGGTTTTTTTGCCCGCCGCCGGAGCCTTTCCCATGCCCACTCGCGAGATCCGCCACCCGCTGATCCGACACAAACTCGGCCTTATGCGCCGTGCCGACATCAGCACGAAGAATTTCCGTGAGCTTGCTCAGGAAGTTGGAGCGCTGCTCACTTACGAAGCCACCAAAGATTTGCCCCTGGAAACCTACGACATCGAAGGTTGGGCAGGCACTGTCCAGGTCGAGAAAATCGCCGGTAAGAAAATTACCGTGGTGCCGATCCTGCGTGCCGGTATCGGCATGCTCGAAGGCGTGCTCAGCCTGATCCCGGGCGCCAAGGTCAGCGCCGTCGGCGTCGCCCGCAACGAAGAAACCCTGCAGGCCCACACTTATCTGGAAAAACTCGTACCGGAAATCAACGAGCGCCTGGCCATGATCATCGACCCGATGCTCGCTACCGGCAGCTCCATGGTTGCCACCATCGACCTGCTGAAAAAAGCCGGTTGCCGGGACATCCGCGCCATGGTGCTGGTGGCCGCGCCCGAAGGCATCGCCGCCGTCGAGAAAGCCCACCCGGACGTGCAGATCTACACCGCTTCCATCGATGAGCGCCTGAACGAACACGGTTACATCATCCCAGGCCTGGGCGATGCCGGTGACAAGATCTTCGGCACCAAGCAGAAGGACGCGTGAGCATGCAGGATGAATTCAACGACCCGCTTTGGCGCCAGATCCTGTCTGGCGCACAGATGCTCTTCGTAGCATTTGGCGCGCTGGTGTTGATGCCACTGATCACAGGTCTTGATCCAAACGTCGCCCTGTTCACCGCCGGCCTGGGCACGCTGTTGTTCCAACTGGTGACAGGGCGGCAGGTGCCGGTCTTCCTGGCGTCGAGCTTTGCCTTCATTACCCCGATCATTCTTGCCAAGGGCCAGTTCGGCCTCGCAGCGACCATGGGCGGGGTGATGGCGGCCGGTTTTGTCTATACCTTCCTCGGCCTGGCCGTGAAGATCAAAGGCACCGGTTTCATCGACCGCCTGCTGCCACCCGTGGTGATCGGCCCGGTGATCATTTCCATCGGCCTGGCCATGGCACCGATTGCCGCGAACATGGCGATGGGTAAATCCGGCGACGGCGCCGAGTTGATTCATTACCAGACGGCGATGATGATCTCGATGCCGGCGCTGCTGACCACGTTGATCGTCGCGGTGTTCGGCAAGGGTATCTTCCGCCTGGTGCCGATCATCTCCGGCGTGCTGGTGGGCTTTGCCATGGCGTTCTACTTCGGCGTGGTCGACACGGCGAAGATCGCCGCCGCCCCGTGGTTCGCCCTGCCCCACTTCACCGCGCCGGAGTTCAACTGGCAGGCGATCCTGTTTATCGTCCCAGTGGCCCTGGCCCCGGCGATCGAACACATCGGCGGCGTGATTGCGGTGGGCAGCGTGACCGGTCGCGACTACCTGAAGAAGCCTGGCCTTCACCGCACCCTGCTCGGTGACGGGATCGCCACCACGGCCGCCGGCCTGTTTGGCGGCCCGCCGAACACCACCTACGCCGAAGTGACGGGCGCGGTGATGCTGACCAAGAACTACAACCCAAAGATCATGACCTGGGCGGCAGTGTTTGCCATCAGCCTGGCGTTCATCGGCAAATTCGGCGCACTGCTGCAAAGCATCCCGGTGCCGGTGATGGGCGGGATCCTGTGCCTGCTGTTCGGCTCGATTGCCGCGGTGGGGATGAACACCTTGATCCGCCACAGGATCGACCTGGGTGAAGCGCGCAATCTGGTGATTGTGTCGGTGACCCTGGTGTTCGGGATTGGTGGGGTGCTGGTGGGAACCGGGACCGGTCCGGATGACTTCGGCCTGAAAGGCATTGCCCTGTGTGCGGTGGTAGCGATTGGCCTGAACCTGTTGCTGCCGGGCAATGATGGCTGGAAGAACAAGAAGCCGGATGAGCCGCTGATCTAACACATATGGCAGAACCTAATGTGGGAGGGGGCAAGCCCTAATGCCAGTCAGTTAAGGCTTTTTGTAGGAGCGAGCTTGCTCGCGAAAAACTCACAGGCGCCGCGTTCATTCAGGAAGCACGCGTTATCGTTGACGTTTTTCGCGAGCAAGCTCGCTCCTACAGGAGGCGATGTACGCTTAACTGACTGGCATTAGGGCAAGCCCCCTCCCACATTTTTTGATCTTCAGTGTGGCTTAGAGCTCACCCAACCCATCGATCAGCGCCTGGTTCTGCTCCGGCGTACCGATGCTGATCCGCAGGAACTGGGCAATCCGCTCCTGTTTGAAGTGCCGCACGATCACCCCTTGCTCACGCAGCTTGGCCGCCAGGCCGGCTGCGTCGTGCCGTGGGTGGCGGGCAAAGATGAAGTTGGCTGCTGACGGCAGCACTTCAAAGCCCTTGCCTTCCAGTTGCGCGACCAATTGGTCGCGACTGTCGATGACCAACCGGCACGTCTTCTCGAAGTACTCCCGGTCCTCGAACGCCGCCGCCGCGCCGACAATCGCCAGGCGATCCAGCGGATAGGAGTTGAAGCTGTTCTTGACCCGCTCCAGCGCCTCGATGAGGTCCGGGTGGCCCACGGCCAGGCCCACGCGCAAACCGGCCAGTGAGCGCGATTTGGACAGGGTCTGGGTCACCAGCAGGTTCGGGTAGCGGTCCACCAGGCTGATGGCTGTTTCGCCGCCAAAGTCGATATAGGCTTCATCGACCACCACCACCGAATCCGGGCTGGCCTTGAGAATCTGCTCCACGGCGTCCAGCGCCAGCACACAGCCGGTGGGCGCGTTCGGGTTGGGGAAGATGATCCCGCCGTTGGGCCTGGTGTAGTCCGCTACGCGGATCTGGAACTGCTCGTCCAACGGCACCGGGTCGGACTTGATGCCGTAGAGGCCGCAGTACACCGGATAGAAGCTGTAGCTGATATCCGGGAACAGCAACGGCAGCTCGTGCTGGAACAGGCCGTGGAAGATGTGTGCCAGGACTTCATCGGAGCCGTTACCGAGGAACACCTTGCCGGCGTCTATCCCGTAGTACTTGGCCACGGCCTGCTTGAGCAGGTCGCTGTTGGGGTCCGGGTACAGGCGCAGGTTGTCGTTCAACTCGGCCTGCATCGCAGCCAGCGCCTTGGGCGACGGGCCGTAGGGGTTTTCATTGGTGTTGAGCTTGACCAGCCTGGTCAGCTTCGGTTGCTCGCCGGGCACGTAAGGCACGAGGTCCTTGACGAAGGGGCTCCAGAATTTGCTCATGTGTTATTTCCCCTCTTCCAGGATTCGATACTCAGCGCTACGGGCGTGGGCGCTCAGGGATTCACCACGGGCCAGCACCGAGGCGGTCTTGCCCAACTCGGACGCGCCTTGTGGCGAGCAGAAGATGATCGACGAACGCTTCTGGAAGTCATACACCCCCAGCGGCGACGAGAAGCGCGCGGTGCCAGAGGTTGGCAAGACGTGGTTGGGGCCGGCGCAGTAGTCGCCCAGGGCTTCGCTGGTGTGGCGGCCCATGAAGATCGCACCCGCATGGCGAATCGACGGCAGCCAGGCCTGTGGATCGGCCACGGACAGCTCCAGGTGCTCCGGCGCGATACGGTTGGCCACTTCGATAGCCTGCTCCATGTCACGCACCAGGATCAGCGCGCCACGGCCATTGATCGATTTCTCGATGATCTCGGCACGGTCCATGGTCGGCAGCAGCTTATTGATGCTGGCGGCGACCTTGTCGAGGAACTCGGCGTCCGGGCTGACCAGGATCGCCTGGGCGTCCTCATCGTGCTCGGCCTGGGAGAACAGGTCCATGGCGATCCAGTCCGGGTCGGTCTGGCCGTCGCACACCACGAGGATTTCCGAAGGGCCAGCGATCATGTCGATACCGACCTGGCCGAACACGTGGCGCTTGGCAGTGGCCACGTAGATGTTGCCGGGGCCGACCACCTTGTCGACCTTCGGCACGCTTTCGGTGCCATAAGCCAGGGCGGCAACCGCTTGGGCACCGCCGATGGTGAACACGCGGTCGACACCGGCAATGCAGGCGGCAGCCAGTACCAGTTCGTTGATTTCACCGCGCGGGGTCGGTACCACCATGACCACTTCGGTGACGCCGGCCACCTTGGCGGGAATCGCGTTCATCAACACCGACGAGGGGTACGAGGCCTTACCACCCGGCACGTACAAGCCGGCACGGTCCAGGGGCGTGACCTTCTGGCCCAGTACGGTGCCGTCAGCCTCGGTATAGCTCCAGGAGTCCTGCTTCTGTTTTTCGTGGTAGCTGCGCACTCGGGTCGCGGCGACTTCGAGGGCCTGGCGCTGGGGCGCGGTGATGCGCGTCAGGGCCAGTTCCAGGCGTTCGCGGGGCAGGATCAGGTCGGACATGGACTTGACGTCCAGACCGTCGAACTGCCGGGTGAAATCCACCAGCGCCGCATCACCGCGCTCGCGCACGGCCTTGATAATGTCGAGGACCCGCTGGTTGACCGAGTCGTCGGACACGCTTTCCCAGCTCAGCAGATGATCCAGATGATGGGCGAAATCCGGGTCGGCAGCGTTGAGTCGGGCAATTGCAGTGGACGTGGTCATAGCGAGGGCCTCAATAGAATTGGCAAAAACTCAGGCGCCCTAAACTAGCAGTCGTTTCCGCTTGGGCACCTGAGAATTCTGGCTATGAGGCGGATAGACGGGCGCAGCTTTTCAGCTACGCGGGTGAGTCAACCGCGGTGTCGAGACTCCACTGCCTGGCGCAGGGTGTCGATCAACGCCTGGATACGGGCGTGCTGCATCTTCATCGACGCTTTGTTGACGATCAGCCGAGAGCTGATGTCGGCGATAAAGTCCTGTGGCTCGAGACCGTTGGCACGCAGGGTGTTACCGGTGTCGACCACGTCGATGATCTTGTCGGCCAGGCCGATCAGCGGCGCCAGCTCCATCGAGCCGTAGAGCTTGATGATGTCGACCTGGCGGCCTTGCTCGGCGTAGTAGCGCTTGGCGACGTTGACGAACTTGGTGGCCACGCGCAGGCGGCCCTTAGGCTCGACATCACCGACACGGCCGGCGGTCATCAGCTTGCACAGGGCAATGCGCAGGTCCAGCGGCTCGTACAGGCCTTGGCCGCCGTATTCCATCAACACGTCTTTACCGGCGACACCGAGGTCGGCCGCGCCATGTTCAACATAGGTCGGCACGTCGGTAGCCCGTACGATCAGCAGGCGAACGTCGTCCTGGGTCGTTGGGATGATCAGCTTGCGGCTCTTGTCCGGATTCTCGGTCGGCACGATGCCCGCTTCAGCCAGAAGCGGCAAAGTGTCGTCAAGGATGCGGCCCTTGGACAGTGCGATGGTCAACATGGGAAACGTCAGTCCTTCATCAGGCTATTGCTGTCCGGTCGCAAACGGCGCCAGACACAGATCGAGGCCATGACAGCCTCGATTTGAAACAAACCAGTGTCTGTAGGAGCGAGCTTGCTCGCGAAAAACGTCAACGATAACGCGTTTATTCAGACTCAACGCGGTGCCCACGAGTTCTTCGCGAGCAAGCTCGCTCCTACAATGCAGAGGGACTAGCCCGGTACGCGGCGGATTTTCGCGCCGAGCATCTGCAGTTTTTCTTCGATGCACTCGTAACCACGGTCGATGTGGTAGATGCGGTCGATGAGGGTATCGCCTTCGGCGATCAGCGCCGAGATCACCAGGCTGGCCGAAGCGCGCAGGTCGGTGGCCATGACTGGCGCGCCCTTGAGCTTCTCGGTGCCGGTCACGATGGCAGTGTTGCCTTCGACCTGGATCTTCGCGCCCATGCGGTGCAGTTCGTACACGTGCATGAAGCGGTTTTCGAAGATGGTCTCGATCACGGCCCCCGTGCCTTCGGCAATGGCGTTCAAGGAGATGAACTGCGCCTGCATGTCGGTCGGGAACGCCGGGTACGGAGCGGTACGCACGTTAACGGCTTTTGGCCGCTTGCCGTGCATGTTCAGCTCGATCCAGTCTTCACCGGTGGTGATTTCGGCACCGGCTTCGCGCAGTTTTTCCAGGACCGCTTCCAGGATGGTCGGATCGGTGTCCTTGACCTTGACGCGACCACCGGTGACGGCGGCAGCAACCAGGTAGGTACCGGTCTCGATGCGGTCCGGCATCACTTTGTAGGTGGCCGGGTGCAGGCGTTTCACACCGTCGATGGTGATGGTGTCGGTGCCGGCGCCGGTGATGTTGGCACCCATGGCGATCAGGAAGTTGGCCAGGTCGACCACTTCAGGCTCGCGCGCAGCGTTTTGCAGCACACTGCGGCCGTTGGCCAGGGCGGCAGCCATCATGATGTTCTCGGTACCGGTCACACTGACGGTATCAAAGAAGAAGTTGGCGCCACGCAGGCCGCCCTCCGGAGCCTTGGCCTTGATGTAGCCGCCTTCGACGTCGATGGTCGCGCCCATGGCCTCGAGGCCACGGATGTGCAGGTCCACCGGACGCGAGCCAATGGCGCAGCCGCCAGGCAATGCGACTTCGGCTTCGCCGAAACGAGCGACCATCGGGCCCAGTACCAGGATCGACGCACGCATGGTTTTTACCAGTTCGTACGGGGCGATCAGGGTCTTGATGGTGCGCGGGTCGATTTCGACGGCCAACTTTTCGTCGATTACCGGCTCGATACCCATGCGACCAAACAGCTCGATCATGGTGGTGATGTCGTGCAGGTGCGGCAGGTTGGCCACGGTCACAGGGCCATCGCACAGCAGGGTCGCAGCCAGGATCGGCAAGGCAGAGTTTTTCGCACCGGAAATGCGAATCTCGCCATCAAGGCGGGCACCGCCGGTAATAATCAATTTATCCATAAGAATCTCGACGCCTTGGGGGCTCAGGTGCGCTCGGCCCAGGCCGCGCGGCTGAAAAATTTCATAGTGACCGCGTGGATGCTGCCATCGGTGATCCACGGGTTCAAATGGGCATAGATCTGCTGCTGACGCTTGACCGGGCTGAGTGCCGCCAGTTCATCGCTAATCACGTTCAGCTGGAAGTTGCAGCCTTCGCCTTCAACTTCTACGTTCGTATCCGGCAGCTTTCCTTCGAGAAAGCTCTTAACTTCTAGGGCCTGCATGATCAACCTCTATCGGCGCCCAGTGCGCACGGGTCGCACATCATACAAAAAAGCCCCGCGCCTGCGAACCCCGCATAGCAGGACTCTGACGGGGGGCTTTATCGATAATGTGTATTAAGGATGCGCCAACAGCTCGGTCAAACCGGAAACTTCGGCGATTTCACGCATGTCTTCGGGCAATGCACGAAGGGTGACCGACTTTTTGGCCGCTTCGGCATCGCGCATGAAACACAGCAGCAACGACAAGCCGACACTGCTGGACTTGGTTACCGCCGAGCAATCCAGCACCAACGCAGGGGCCGTGCTGGTCTTGATCAGCGCCTGGCCCTGCTTGCGCAGGTCAGGCCCGGTGCGGTAATCGAGCACGCCGCTGAGGAACAGCTCGCCCGCGTCGCCGAGACGAACAGCCGACTCGGTCATTGGGCAGGTTTCCCAGCGGCTTTATCGGTCTCTTCCTTGGCCTTGGCGACTTCACCGGCCCAACCATTGATGGTTTTGTCCAGGTCGTTGCCATTGCGCTGCATGGCGTCGGCGAACTGGTCACGGAACAGCTTGCCGATGTTGATGCCATTGATGATCACATTGCGCAGTTTCCACTCGCCATTGATCTTCTCCAGCGTGTACTGCACAGGGTAGACGGCACCATTGTTGCCCTTGACACTCATGTTGACACTGGTGCGGTCGCCCGACTCATCCCCGGCGGGAGCGACGGTAATGCCCTGGTTGTTGTACTCAAGCAAAGCGTTGCCATAGAACTGGAACAGGCCGCGCTTGAAGTTTTCCTGGAACGTCTGCATTTGCGCAGGGGTGGCCTTGCGCGAATATTTGACCGTCATGATGCTGCGCGAAATACCTTCAGCATCGACGACCGGGCCGACGATGGTATTCAGTGCTTCGTAGAATTTGCTCGGGTCTTGCTTGTACTGCTCTTTATTGGCAGTCAGGTCAGCCAACATCCTGTTGGTAGTGTCCTGCACCAGTTCGTGCGCAGAACCCGCTGCGTTGGCCATCAACGGCAGCGCTGCCAGCAGTACCAGGAGGCCACGTCGCAAGGTAGAGATCATGTACAGATTCCTCATTTGGCGTCTTTATTGACCGTATTGAGCAGGAATTTACCGATCAGGTCTTCAAGTACCAGCGACGACTGCGTGTCGTGGATGGTCGAGCCATCCTTGAGCAGGGCTGTTTCCCCGCCCACGCTGACACCGATGTACTTCTCGCCCAGCAGACCCGCAGTGAGGATAGATGCAGTGGAGTCGGTCGGCAGATTATCTACCTTCTTGTCCAGTTGCATCGTCACTCGCCCGGTGAAGCTGTCGCGATCCAGATCGATTGCCGTGACCTTGCCGATGGTCACACCGGCCATGGTCACTTTAGCTCTGACAGTCAAACCGGCGATATTGTCGAAGTACGCGTAAAGTTTATAAGTATCGGCGGTGGGGCTGGCCGAAAGGCCGCTGACTCGCAGGGCCAGCAACAGTAAAGCCAGGATGCCAGCCAGCAAGAAAAGGCCGACACCGATTTCCACAGTGCGGTTTTGCATCAGAAATCTCCAAACATCAAGGCGGTCAAAATGAAGTCAAGGCCCAGTACTGCCAACGAGGCGTACACAACGGTCTTGGTGGTGGCGCGACTGATCCCTTCTGAAGTGGGCTCACAGTCATAGCCTTGGAATACGGCGATCCAGGTCACTACAAAGGCGAAGACGATGCTCTTTATGATGCCGTTGAGCACGTCACCGCTGAAGGTCACGCTGTTTTGCATGTTGGCCCAGTAGGAGCCGTCATAGACGCCCAGCCAGTCCACCGCCACCCACGAGCCGCCCCAGATACCGACCACGCTGAAGATCATCGCCAGCAACGGCAGGGAAATAAAGCCGGCCCACAGGCGCGGGGCAACAATGTACTTGAGCGGGTCCACGCCGATCATTTCCAGGCTGGACAACTGCTCGGTGGACTTCATGTTGCCGATTTCGGCGGTCAACGCAGAACCTGCACGCCCGGCGAACAGCAACGCAGTCACGACCGGCCCCAGCTCACGCAGCAGCGTCAGGGCAACCATCTGCCCCACTGCCTGCTCCGAACCGTAGCTGGACAGGATATTGAAGCCCTGCAACGCCAGCACCATCCCGATGAACACCCCGGAGACCACAATGATCACCAGGGACATCACGCCCACCGAATGCAACTGCTTGATCAACAGGCCGAAGCCGCCACCAATGCCACCGCGGCCGAGCAACGCGTGGAACAGGAAAATCGTCGAGCGGCCCAGCACTTCGACGATGTCGATACCGGATCGACCGAAAAGGCGAACCTTCTCGATAAGAGATGTCTTGCGCATCAGCGCTTCCCCAGAAGGTCTGAGCGGTAATCCGCTGCCGGAAAGTGAAAAGGCACGGGGCCATCGGGATCGCCGGTCATGAATTGGCGAATACGCGGGTTGTCGGCGTTCATCAGTTCTTCAGGCGTACCCTGCCCCAGCACCTGGCCATCGCCGACTACATAAAGGTAATCGGCAATGCTCGCGGTTTCTGCAAGGTCGTGGGAGACCACGATGCTGGTGATACCCAGGGCATCGTTGAGCAGACGGATCAGGCGTACCAGCACGCCCATGGCAATCGGATCCTGGCCGACGAAGGGCTCGTCGTACATGAGGATCTGCGGGTCGAGGGCAATGGCGCGCGCCAGGGCCACGCGGCGCTTCATGCCGCCGGACAGTTCGTCGGGCATCAGGTCGATGGCGCCGCGAAGGCCCACGGCCTGCAATTTCAGCAACACAATGTCACGAATCATTTCATCGGACAGCTGGGTATGCACCCGCAACGGAAATGCCACGTTCTCGAACACATCGAGGTCGGTAAACAGCGCACCGCTCTGGAACAGCACCCCCATATGCTTGCGCGCATCGAACAGATCGCTGCGCGACAGTGTCGGCAGGTTCTGGCCGTTGACCCATACTTCACCGGCGCTGGGGCGCAATTGCATGCCCATCAGACGCAGCAGCGTGGTCTTGCCGCAACCGGACGGACCCATGATGCCCGTGACCTTGCCGCGGGGAATGCGAATATCGACGTTATTGAAGATGCTGCGCGTCCCGCGCTTGAAGGTCAGTCCCTTCAGCTCGACCGCGTAGGCGTTATCGGCACTCATCTAAACTCCTTGGGATGCAGCCTCTCACTCAGACACCATGCATGCGACAAACGTTTGCAACGGTGACGCATATAGATAGCCACATGGGCTGGGCGGACCGAACTGGCGGCGAACTATATCACTGCTGGTACAGGGCGCCCAAGGCCGGAACTGCGCTAGTTCAGTTTAAGGACAGGGAAAAAACGTTGCTGGCTATGTTACTGAGGATCGATCTCAGGCATTCGTTGAATAAAGCCTGACGAACTTGCGTGAGGGAATTGATCATTACCGCTATAATCGCCGACTTTTCGTCAGGCTATACGACTTCAGACATGAGCCAATCCAGCGACCTTATTCAATCCGCGCAACGCACCATCCGCCTCGAAGTTGAAGCCGTAGAAGGCTTGCTGGCCCATATCGACGCAGATTTCGTACGCGCCTGCGAGATGATCCTGGCCAGCAAAGGCCGTGTTGTCGTGGTTGGCATGGGCAAATCGGGCCACGTCGGCAACAAGATCGCCGCCACCCTGGCCAGCACCGGGACTACCGCATTTTTCGTGCATCCGGCCGAAGCCAGCCACGGCGACATGGGCATGATCACCAAGGATGACATCATCCTGGCGCTGTCCAACTCCGGCACCACCAACGAAATCGTGACCCTGCTGCCGCTGATCAAGCGCCTGGGCATCAAGATGATCAGCCTCACCGGCAACCCGGAATCCACCCTGGCCAAGGCCGCCGACGTGAACCTGAATGTTCACGTGGACCACGAGGCCTGCCCGCTGAACCTGGCGCCGACCTCCTCCACCACCGCCGCCCTGGTCATGGGCGACGCCCTGGCCGTGGCGCTGCTGGAAGCCCGTGGATTCACCGCTGAAGACTTCGCATTTTCCCACCCGGGTGGTGCCTTGGGCCGCCGCCTGCTGCTGAAAGTGGAAAACGTCATGCATTCGGGCGAGGAATTGCCCCACGTCCAGCGCGGCACCCTGCTGAAGGATGCGCTGATGGAAATGACCCGCAAGGGCCTGGGCATGACCGTGATCCTGGAAGCCGACGGGCGCCTGGCCGGGGTATTCACTGACGGTGACCTGCGCCGCACCCTGGACCGCACCATCGATATCCGCACCGCGACCATCGACGCCGTGATGACCCCCCATGGCAAGACTGCACGCCCTGAAATGCTGGCGGCCGAAGCTTTGAAGATCATGGAAGACCACAAGATCGGCGCGCTGGTGGTGGTCGATAGCGACGACCACCCGGTTGGCGCCCTGAACATGCACGACTTGCTGCGTGCGGGAGTGATGTAAATGACCAGCGACCTGTTGCAACGCGGCAAACACATCAAACTGGCGATTTTCGACGTTGACGGCGTGCTGACCGATGGCCGCCTGTACTTTCTCGAAGATGGCAGCGAATTCAAGACGTTCAATACCCTCGACGGCCAGGGCATCAAGATGCTGATGGCTTCGGGCGTGCAAACGGCGATTATCAGCGGCAGAAAAACCCCCGTTGTGGAACGCCGCGCACAAAACCTCGGTATTCCTCACCTGTATCAGGGCCGCGAGGATAAACTGGTGGTTCTGGACGAGCTTCTTGGCCAACTCAACCTAAGCTATGAGCAGGTCGCCTATCTGGGCGATGATCTGCCCGACTTGCCGGTCATTCGCCGAGTGGGCCTGGGCATGGCCGTCGCCAATGCGGCGACGTTTGTTCGCGAGCACGCCCATGGCGTCACCACCGCCCGTGGCGGCGAAGGTGCCGCCCGCGAGTTCTGTGAACTGATCCTGCGAGCCCAGGGCAGTCTTGAAGCGGCCCACGCCGCCTACCTATAGAGCGTTTTATGCTGAGTAAAAAGATTCGCAACTTCCTGCTATTCGGAGTCATCGCCGCACTGTTCCTCGCGGTGGGCTACTGGAATATCAGCCCGGGGCGCTTCCTCGACCAGCCTGCAGCGCAGGTTGAAGAAGGGGCTATCGACTATTACGCAACCAATGCCTACAGCGTGCAGTTCCTGCCTGACGGCAAGGTGCAGTACGAAATGACCTCGGACAAAGTCGAGCATTTGAAGGCCACCGAAGTCACCCTGCTGACTAACCCGGACCTGAACCTGTACCGCGGCACCGAGTTCCCATGGCATGTCACGAGCAAGCGTGGCGAGGTGAACCCGGACGGCACCGAGGTAGAACTGATTGACTCGGTACGCGTTGCGCGTACTGACGCCAAAAACCGTGACACCGTGATTACCAGCAGTCGCATGACCGTATTCCCACAGAAGCAATATGCGCAGACCGAGCAAGACGTTAGAATCGACGGCGCTGGCGGTGTATCGACTGGCAAGGGAATGAAAGCGTATTTGAAAGAAAGCAGGATACACCTGCTATCGAACGTAAGAGGACAGTATGAGGCTCGTTAAAACTCTCCCTATTTTGCTCGGTCTGGGCGCAGCACTGGGAAGCGTGAGCGCCTGGGCTCTGCCGAACGATAGCCAGCAACCGATCCACATCTCGGCTGACGATGCGCAGCTGGATGACAAGCAAGGCGTCGCCACCTATACCGGCGGCGTGATCATCACCCAGGGCTCGATGAAGATCACCGGCAACACGGTGACACTGACGCGCACCCAGGCGGGCGATATCGACGTGGTGACTTCGGTGGGCAACCTGGCTTACTTCGAACAGAAGCAGTCGGCTACCGACACCGGCCCGATGAAGGGCTACGGCAAGACCATCCAGTATCACGCCCAGCAGAATCGCATCGTGCTGATCGACCAGGCCAAGGTACTCAGCCCCGATGGCAACTCCACGGAAGGCGAGAAGATCACCTATGACACCGTGAAGCAGATCGCCAACGCCGGTCGCGCCAATGGCAGCAAGGTCACCGCGCCACGCCCACGTATCGACATGGTTATCCAGCCGAAGAAGAAGGCCGAGTAATGGCAACCCTGAAAGCCCAGCATCTGGCCAAGGCCTATAAAAGCCGTCAGGTCGTGCGCGACGTCAGCCTGTCGATCGACAGCGGCCAGATCGTCGGCTTGCTTGGCCCTAACGGCGCCGGCAAGACCACCTGCTTCTACATGATCGTCGGCCTGGTCCAGGCGGACCAAGGTCGCGTACTGATCGACGACCTGGATGTCAGCCACCAGCCAATGCATGGCCGTGCCCGCGCAGGTATCGGCTATCTTCCGCAGGAAGCGTCGATCTTCCGCAAGCTGTCGGTATCCGACAACATCATGGCCATCCTTGAAACCCGCAAGGAACTCGACCGTGAAGGCCGCCGCAAAGAATTGGAAAGCCTGCTCCAGGAATTCCACATCAACCATATTCGCGACAACCTTGGCATGAGCCTGTCCGGTGGTGAGCGTCGTCGCGTGGAAATCGCCCGCGCCCTGGCCACTGCCCCCAAGTTCATCCTGCTGGACGAACCGTTTGCCGGCGTCGACCCCATCTCGGTCGGCGACATCAAGCAGATCATCCACCACCTCAAGGCCAAGGGCATCGGTGTACTGATCACTGACCACAACGTGCGTGAGACCCTCGATATCTGCGAAACCGCGTATATCGTCAACGATGGCCAGCTGATCGCCGAGGGCGACTCTGCCACCATCCTGGCCAACGAACTGGTCAAGGAAGTGTACCTGGGTCACGAGTTCCGCCTGTAAGGCCGCCTGCAAAAACAAGGCGGCGGCAGGTCGTTTGCCCGACGCGCGGGAGTCAATGAAAACCTCCGGATTTTTATTGTTACCGCGCTCTAGGCAAAGCCCCCGATATCAGGCATATAATTTGCTTATGTTTGGCGCTCACGCGCCCTGTCGTGGATGGCGCATTGCGCCGGCGAATAAGGTGTTAAGCCCCTGCCATGAAACCATCGCTAGTCCTGAGAATGGGCCAGCAGCTGACGATGACACCGCAGCTGCAACAGGCCATCCGCCTGCTCCAATTGTCGACCCTGGACCTGCAACAGGAAATCCAGGAGGCCCTGGAGTCCAATCCGATGCTCGAACGCCAGGAAGAAGGCGACGACTTCGATAATGCAGACCCATTGGCCGACAACATTGAGCAAAAACCCAATTCCGACGTACAGGAACCCTCCTACCAGGAAACCGCCCCCACGGTGGATAACCTTGAGGAAGGCGATTGGAACGAACGCATTCCCAACGAACTCCCGGTGGACACCGCCTGGGAGGACGTCTACCAGACCAGCGCCAGCAGCTTGCCCAGTAATGACGATGACGAGTGGGACTTCACCACCCGCACTTCCGCCGGCGAGAGCCTGCAGAGCCATCTGCTGTGGCAACTGAACCTCGCGCCGATGTCGGACACCGATCGCCTGATCGCCGTGACCCTGATCGACTGCATCAATAACCAGGGTTACCTGGACGAGACGCTCGAAGAGATTCTCGAGGCCTTCGACCCGGAACTGGACATCGAGCTGGACGAAATCGAAGCGGTCCTGCACCGCATCCAACAGTTCGAGCCCGCCGGCATCGGTGCCCGCACCCTGAGCGAATGCCTGCTGCTGCAACTGCGCCAGCTGCCCGCCAAGACCCCATGGCTCGCCGAGGCCCAGCGCCTGGTCACCGACTATATCGACCTGCTGGGCAGCCGCGACTATAGCCAGTTGATGCGGCGCATGAAGCTCAAGGAAGACGACCTGCGCCAGGTCATCGAGCTGGTGCAAAGCCTCAACCCGCGTCCAGGCTCGCAGATCGAGTCCAGCGAAGCCGAATACGTCGTTCCCGACGTGATCGTGCGCAAGGACAACGAGCGCTGGTTGGTGGAACTGAACCAGGAGTCGGTGCCGCGCCTGCGGGTCAACCCGCAATATGCCGGTTTTGTGCGCCGTGCCGACACCAGCGCCGACAACACCTTCATGCGCAACCAGTTGCAGGAAGCGCGCTGGTTCATCAAGAGCCTGCAGAGCCGCAACGAAACCCTGATGAAAGTGGCCACCCAGATCGTCGAGCATCAGCGCGGCTTCCTGGAATATGGTGACGAGGCGATGAAACCGCTGGTCCTGCACGACATCGCAGAAGCGGTGGGCATGCACGAATCGACGATTTCCCGGGTGACCACACAAAAATTCATGCATACCCCACGGGGCATATATGAGCTGAAATACTTTTTCTCCAGTCATGTCAGCACATCCGAAGGCGGCGAATGCTCGTCCACGGCGATCCGCGCAATCATCAAAAAACTGGTTGCTGCGGAAAATCAGAAAAAGCCGTTGAGTGACAGCAAGATCGCTGGTTTACTGGAGGCACAAGGCATTCAGGTCGCCCGTCGAACCGTCGCCAAGTACCGCGAGTCCCTTGGGATCGCGCCTTCCAGCGAGCGTAAGCGTTTGATGTGACGGGCGGGCCACAGCGTTCCAGTGGTGGGTATTCCTACCCGCCGCTTTATGCACTGGCAACGAAGGAGAAGCTGTATGCAAGTCAACATCAGTGGACACCATGTAGAAGTCACCCCTCCACTACGCGACTACGTCGAGCAGAAGCTGAGGAAGCTTGAGGGTCATTTCGACAAGATCACCAACGTGCAGGTCATCATGAAGGTCGACAAGCTTCAGCAGAAAATCGAAGCGACTCTTCAGATACCCGGTGGAGAAGTGGTCGCCAATGCCGAACATGAAGACATGTATGCATCAATCGACTTGCTCACAGACAAGCTTGACCGCCAACTCAAAAAGCATAAGGAAAAGAATCTGAGCCTGCTTCAGGGCACAGGTCGTTAACTCTCCCCCCATGATCCGACTTGAAACCATCCTGACCCCCGGCCGTTCCCTCGTGAACGTGCCGGGCGGCAGCAAGAAGAAAGCCCTCGAACAAATTGCCAACCTGATCAGCAGCCAAGTGCCTGAACTGGAGATGCAAGATGTCTTTGAGGCTCTGATTGCCCGTGAAAAACTCGGCTCCACCGGTTTTGGCAACGGCATCGCCATTCCCCACTGCCGCCTCAAAGGCTGCGAGTCACCTGTCAGCGCCCTGCTGCACCTGGACGCACCTATCGATTTCGACGCGATCGACGGCGCCCCGGTAGACCTGCTGTTTGTTCTGCTGGTCCCACAGGCCGCCACCGATGCACACCTGGAACTGCTTCGGCAGATCGCAAGCATGCTCGACCGCAAGGAAGTACGCGACAAACTGCGCAGTGCCAGTAGCAACGAGGCGCTGTATCAAGTTGTCCTAGATGAGCAAAACGGGCAGTAATCATGCGTTTGATCATCGTCAGCGGCCGCTCCGGCTCGGGTAAAAGTACCGCCCTCAACGTCCTTGAGGACAACGGCTTCTATTGCATCGACAACCTGCCCGCCGGCCTGCTCCCGGAATTGGCGGAGCGGGCACTGATCCATACCGAATTGGCACAACCTCTGGTCGCCGTTTCGATTGACGCCCGCAACCTGCCGAGCCACCTCACGCGTTTTCCGGAATTGCTCGAAGAGGTGCGTGCCAAACACATTCATTGCGATGTGCTATATCTGGACGCCGACGAAGAAACCCTGCTCAAGCGCTTCTCAGAGACCCGTAGACGTCACCCCCTCAGCAGCCCACACCGCTCCCTGGCCGAAGCCATCGAGGATGAAACCAAGCTGCTCGGGCCGATCATTGACCTCGCTGACCTCAAGATCAACACCACCAGCCTCAACCTGTACCAGTTGCGCGATGCCATCAAGCTACGCCTGCTGAACCAGCCGGAGCCTGGCACTGCATTTCTGGTCGAGTCCTTTGGTTTCAAGCGTGGCATGCCGGTGGATGCCGACCTGGTGTTCGACGTGCGCTGCCTGCCCAATCCTTATTGGAAGCCGGAACTGCGCGACCAGTCGGGGCTGGATCAGCCTGTGGCCGATTACCTGGCCGCGCAACCGGATGTGGAGGAGATGTTCCAGGACATTTCCAGCTACCTGCTCAAATGGTTGCCGCGCTTTGCTGCGAGCAACCGAGCCTATGTCACCATTGCCATCGGCTGCACCGGCGGTCACCACCGCTCTGTCTACCTGACCGAGCGCCTGGGCCAGGTGCTGCAACAAACCCTCAAGAACGTCCAGGTTCGCCACCGCGACCTTAGCTGAAAGGAACACCCCCGCGATGCCCGCTCTGGAAATTGAAATCATCAACAAGCTGGGCCTGCATGCCCGCGCCTCGGCCAAATTCGTCGGTATTGCCGGGCAGTTCCCTTGCCAGATCCGCGCCGGGCGTACACCGGAGAGCATGGTCGATGGCAAAAGCATCATGGCGATGATGATGTTGGCGGCCGGCAAGGGCACCAAGATTCATTTGAGCACCGAGGGCGAGCAAGAGCAGGAAGCAATGGACGCCCTGGTAGCGCTGATCAACAACTTCTTTGATGAGGGTGAGTAGTAACCCCTATCCCCGCTGAGGCCTCACCCCAAGGCGGTATCCATCACCATCATCAAGCAGAACCCCATGCACAACCCCAGGCTCGCGAGTTTTTCGTGACCGTTGCGGCGCGACTCCGGGATCACTTCGTGGGTGACCACCAACAGCATCGCGCCAGCGGCCAGTGCCAGGCCCAACGGTAACAGCACCTCGGCCAGGGTCACCAGCCAGGCGCAAAGCACGGCGAACACCGGCTCCACCAAGCCTGACGCGGCGCCGATCAGGAACGCCCTGATCCGCGACATCCCTGCCCCAGCCAATACCAGCGCGATGACCAGACCTTCGGGCACATCCTGCAAAGCAATGCCCATGGCCAAGCTATCGGCATCCGGCATGCCGCCGCCGGCTGAGACGCCAACCGCCATGCCTTCGGGGATGTTGTGGGCGATGATGGCAAACACGAACAGCCAGATACGCGGTGGAATCACCGGTTTATCCGGTGTGCCCACCAACATTTCCGGACTGGCGCCGGAGACCTTGCGGTCCACCAGATACAAACCGAATGCCCCCAGCATGATGCCGAAGCTGATCAGCCCACCTGCACCCCAGGGCGAAAGACCAAGGGCTTCGGCCGCAGCAATTCCCGGCACGACCAGCGAAAACGCGGTCGCCGCCAGCATCACACCGGCACCGAAGCCCAACAAGGTATCGCTCAACGCCACCGGCATCCGCCGAATCACCAAGACCGGAACCGCCCCCAGCGCCGTGCCAAGCGCGCAAATCGCCCCGCCCTGCAAGGCGCGCATGATGCGCGGCTCCAGATCCAGCCAGGCCAGCCCGTGGGCCACCAGCAATGCAGTACCTGCCAATAGCAGCAGCGAGCCAAACGCATAACGAAACATTCGCACGCTGCTGATCGCCAGTGTTTCAGTGCCCATAGTCGGCCTTAGATCTTGTTATCGAGGTGAATGTCAGGCCAACGCGGCCTGATAGCGTGCGGCAACTTCCGGCCAGTTGATGACGCTGTAGAACGCATTGATGTATTCAGGGCGACGGTTCTGGTAGCGCAGGTAATAAGCATGCTCCCAGACGTCCAGGCCGAGGATTGGCGTGTTGCCATTCATCAACGGGCTGTCCTGGTTGCCGCTGCTTTCCACTATCAGCGTCTTGTGCGGAGTGACACTCAACCACGCCCAACCGCTGCCGAAACGGGTCAAGGCGGCTTTGGTGAAGGCTTCCTTGAAACTGTCGAAACCGCCGAGTTGCTCTTCTACGGCTTTTCCCAACGCGCCGTCGGGCTTGCCGCCACCTTTAGGCGACATCACCGCCCAGAACAGTGAATGGTTGGCGTGGCCACCGCCTTGGTTGATGACGGCCGCACGCAGTTTTTCCGGCAGTTGCTGCACGCTGGACACCAGTTTCTCTACAGGCCAGCCCGCAAACTCGGTGCCCTCGACCGCCGCATTGAGGTTATTGATGTAGGTCTGGTGGTGCTTGGTGTAGTGAATCTCCATGGTTTGCGCATCGATATGCGGTTCCAGGGCATCGTAGGCATAGGGCAAGGCAGGCAAGGTGTAGGTCATATCAATGTGCTCCGTATTGAGACGTGGTCGGCTGCACCGCAGTACCGCCCAGCAAGCGATGGGTGCGCGGGTACTCACCGTGATCGCTGATGAAATTCAACAGTTCGACGTAAGTCTTACTGCTCTGGCGCAGGGCCGCTTCCCGCAGCTGCGGGCTCAGGCGCACGTCCTGCATGGCCTGGAGCAAGCGCTGGTGAATAGCGCAGAGGTATTCGGCGCTTTCCTCGGGCTGATTCAGGCGCAGGTGCAAATCCGCCAGGTTGTGATGGGAAATGACGCAGGCCGCCACTGCTTCGTCGGCATTCGCCCAGCGCTCGAACAGCACTTGAGCCAGGGCCAGGGCTTGCAGATAGGCCTCGCGAGCGTCAACCAATTCGCCCTGCATAAAGCAGCGATTGGCCCGTTCGATCGTGCGTTTCCAGTGCTCCATGGTGAGCCTCCAAAGCAGGGTCGGTGATTACACGCCGCCAGCCGTGAGTTTTTCCGGATCCAACAGGACTTCCAGTTGGCTACGGGGCAGGTCGGTGTGCTCAAGGGCCACCTCAATCACCGGACGGCCCTGCTGATAAGCTTTCTTGGCAATCTCAGCGGCCTTTTGGTAACCAATGATCGGGTTGAGTGCGGTGACCAGGATCGGGTTGCGCGACAGCGCTTCCTTGAGCTTGGCTTCGTTGACCTTGAAGCTGGCGATGGCCTTGTCTGCCAGCAGACGGCTGGAATTGGCCAGCAACTCGAGGCTGCTGAGCAGGTTCTGGGCAATGATCGGCAACATCACGTTTAATTCGAAGTTGCCGGATTGGCCGGCAACGGTGATCACCGTGTCATTGCCGATGACTTGTGCAGCGACCATGGCGGTCGCTTCCGGAATCACTGGATTGACCTTGCCTGGCATGATCGAAGACCCCGGCTGCAGGCCCTCCAGTTCGATTTCCCCCAGGCCGGCCAGCGGGCCGGAGTTCATCCAGCGCAGGTCATTGGCAATTTTCATCAGCGATACGGCGGTGGCTTTCAACTGGCCGGAGACGGCGACAGCAGTGTCCTGGGAGCCGATCAGCGCGAACAGGTTCTTGCCGGGGGTGAATTTCACACCCGCCAGGCTACTGAGCTGTTGACTGAAACGCGCGGCGAATTCCGGGTGCGCGTTGATCCCGGTGCCCACCGCCGTACCGCCCTGGGCCAAAGCCTGCAGGCTCGGCAGCAAATCTTGCAGATGGCCGATGTTGGCCTTGAGTTGCTGGGCCCAACCATTGAGCACCTGGCTCATACGCACGGGCATGGCGTCCATCAGGTGCGTGCGGCCGGTCTTGATGAATGGGTGAACCTCTTCGGCTTTCTGCTCGATCACCTGCACCAGGTGCAGCAGGGCCGGCAGCGTTTGCTCGTGCAGCACCAGCGCAGCACTGACATGGATGGTGGTCGGAATGATGTCGTTGCTGCTTTGGCCGCAGTTCACATGATCGTTGGGATTGACCGCTTCGCCGAGCAAGCGGCTGGCGAGCGTCGCAATCACTTCGTTGGCATTCATATTCGAACTGGTGCCGGAACCGGTCTGGAAGATATCCACCGGGAAGTGCCGCATGTAATCGCCTTCGAGCAAGCCTTGGGCGGCATCGACGATGGCTTTGCCCTGCCCTTCACTGATCTGCTTGAGGTCGACGTTGACCTTGGCAGCCGCCGCCTTGGCCAGGATCAGTGCGCGAATGAATTGCGCCGGCATGCGTTGGTGGCTGATCGGAAAGTTGTTCACCGCGCGCTGGGTTTGCGCACCGTACAAGGCCTCGGCGGGGACTTGCAGTTCGCCCATGCTGTCGCGTTCGATACGGGTGTTACTCATCGGAAGATCCTTGCACCAGGTCAGAAACGGAAATGGAGGGAAGCAGTTCGCAGGTCGCCAATTGCCAGGCAAAGGTCTGCCAGCGCTTGAGGCGGCACGCACAGTGAGAGAGTTTTTCCAGGTCGCGCAGTGGGCGCCAGGCTTGATCCAGACACAGGGATCGCCAATGCCACGGCAGTGCGATATCGCTGGCGGTGTCGATCAGCAGGCGGAATGAGGTTTCAGCGATGGTCCACGGATGGGTCGCGGTACAGCACGCCAGGTATCGGCCCTCATTGAGGTAATGTTCGATCAGGCGAGGCTCATTGGGATCCAGACCACAGCGAATCTGGCGACTCATCCAGCGCCAGCTTTCCAGGTAAGGATCCTCATGCAGGACAGAACTCATGATCCACACTCATCCGATAATGATATTTATTATTAAATGATATTGAGAATCAAAACAAGATTAGCACCTCAATCCCTCTGAAACACGGCCACAAAAAAGGCGCGCCCTCCGTAAGAGGGCGCGCCTTTTTGTGCCGCTGTAGCGGGATTAGCTGCCTGCGACAGTCATCCGCTCGATCAGCACCGAGCCTGTGCGAATATTGCTGCGCAGCTCCAGGTCATTTCCCACGGCAACGATCTGCTTGAACATATCGCGCATGTTGCCGGCGATGGTCACTTCCTGGACGGCGAACTGAATCTCACCGTTTTCCACCCAGAAGCCCGCCGCGCCACGGGAATAATCCCCAGTGACCATATTCAGGCCATGGCCCATCAATTCGGTCACCAACAGACCACGTCCCATGCGACGCAACAGCCCCGCCTGGTCTTCATCGCCATGGGTCACGAACAGGTTATGCACGCCACCGGCGTTGGCAGTGCTTGGCAGGCCGAGTTTGCGGCCTGAGTAGGTGCCGAGTACGTAAGACACCAGCTCCCCGTTTTCGACGAACGGCTTGGCATACGTGGCCAGGCCGTCCCCATCGAACGCCGAACTGCCCATGGCCCGCATCAAGTGCGGACGCTCATCAATGGTCAGCCAATCGGGAAACAACGTCTGGCCAATCGCCCCTTCAAGGAACGAAGACTTGCGATACAGGTTGCCGCCGGAAATGGCACTCAGGAAACTGCCGAACAAACCGCCTGCCAGCTCCGCCGAAAACAGTACAGGCACTTCACACGTCGGCACCGGGCGCGCGCCCAGGCGGCTCGCGGCACGTTGTGCGGCACGCTGACCAATGCTGACCGGGTCTGCCAGCAACTCACCCTGACGACTTACGTCGTACCAGTAATCACGCTGCATCTGGCCATTGGCCTCGGCGATCATCACGCAGCTCAGACTATGGCGCGTGGACGCATACCCGCCGATAAACCCGTGGCTGTTGCCGTAGACGCGACAGCCCTGATGCGTGTTCAACGTGGTGCCATCGGCGTTCTTGATGCGGGCATCGGCATCGAACGCCGCCGCTTCGCAGGTCAGCGCCAGCTCGATGGCCCGCTCGGGCGTGATGTCCCAGGCATGGAACAGATCGAAATCCTTCAAGTCCTTGGCCATCAGCGCCTTATCGGCCAAGCCCGAGCTTTCATCCTCGGAAGTGTGCTGGGCAATCGCCAATGCCGCGGCAACCGTTTCGCGTATGGCCTCCGGACCGCTGGCCGACGTACTGGCCGAACCTTTGCGCTGCCCCACATACAAGGTGATGCCAAAGCCTTGGTCACGGTTGAATTCGACGGTTTCCACTTCCCGTTGACGTACCGACGTCGACAACCCCTGCTCCAGCGACACCGCCACTTCACAGGCACTGGCCCCCTGGCGCTTGGCCTCGGCAAGGATCTGCTCGACTTGTTCCTGCAGGGCCGGTAACGCTTGCGGACCGACGCTTTGGGCTGCACTCATGGTTTTCTCCACTCAAATTCTGCTTTCGGTTAAGGCCATCGAGCGACCGGGCCGGACAAGCGGCCCCCGACTGGTTATCATGGCGGCGTTTCTTTGCGGACTGCCACCATGGTTGATTCTTACGACGACTCCCTCGATGGGGAGAAAAGCAAAACCCAGGTCAAACGTGAGCTGCATGCTCTGGTTGACCTTGGCGAGCGCCTTACAACGCTCAAGAAAGACTTGATTGCAAAACTGCCACTGACCGACGAAATGCGCCGGGCGCTTGCGGACGCACCCAAGCACACCGCGAATATCGCGCGTAAACGGCACATCATGTTTATCGGCAAGCTGATGCGCGATCAGGACACTGACGCCATTCTCGCCTTGCTTGATCAAACCGATGCCTCCACTCGCCAGTACAACGAACGTTTCCATAACATGGAACGTTGGCGTGACCGCCTGATCTCGGGCGATGACGCGGTGCTGGAGAAATTCGTGTTGGACTACCCGGACGCGGACCGCCAGCAACTGCGCTCCCTGATCCGTCAGGCCCAGCACGAGCAGGCGCATAACAAGGCGCCGGCCACCAGCCGTAAAATCTTCAAATACATCCGTGAGCTGGACGAGACTCAACGCGGCCTGCGTTGATGCCCTTCCCCGGGTGGCGATCTTCGCCACCCGAAGCTCCCCCCTTACGACCCCGTGCCACCCACGGTGATCGCATCAATTTTCAGCGTTGGCTGGCCGACCCCTACCGGCACCGACTGCCCATCCTTCCCGCACATGCCCACACCACTGTCCAGGGCCAGGTCGTTGCCGACCATCGACACCTTGCTCATGGCTTCCGGGCCATTGCCAATCAACGTTGCCCCTTTGACCGGCGCGGTAATCCTGCCGTCTTCGATCAGGTATGCCTCGCTGGTAGAGAACACGAACTTGCCGCTGGTGATATCCACCTGGCCGCCGCCGAGGTTGGCGCAGTAGATGCCACGCTTCACCGAGGCGATGATCTCCGCCGGGTCGCTTTCGCCACCGAGCATGTAGGTGTTGGTCATGCGTGGCATCGGCAGGTGCGCATAAGATTCGCGACGGCCATTACCGGTGCGCGCAACGCCCATCAGGCGGGCATTGAGCTTGTCTTGCATGTAGCCCTTGAGCACACCGTTTTCAATCAAGGTGGTGCATTCGGTCGGCGTGCCTTCATCATCGACGCTCAGCGAGCCGCGGCGACCGGCCAGGGTGCCATCATCGACAATGGTGCAGAGCTTGGACGCAACCATCTCGCCCATGCGCCCGCTGTAGGCGGAACTGCCCTTGCGGTTGAAATCGCCTTCCAGGCCATGGCCCACGGCCTCGTGCAGCAATACGCCGGACCAGCCCGAGCCCAACACCACCGGCAGCGTGCCGGCCGGCGCAGGAATGGCTTCCAGGTTCACCAACGCCTGGCGCAAAGCCTCACGGGCATAGCCCATGGCACGGTCGTCGGTGAGGAAGTAACGGTAGTCGGTACGCCCGCCGCCGCCGTGGCCGCCACGCTCGCGGCGGCCGTTCTGCTCGACGATCACGCTGACATTGAAACGCACCAGCGGCCGTACGTCCGCCGCCAGCCCCCCGTCGGTGGACGCCACCAGGATGCGTTCCCACACACCGGCCATGCTCACGGAGACCTGCTGGATACGCGGGTCCAGAGCGCGAGTGGCCGCATCGATACGCTTGAGCAACTCGACCTTTTCCGCGCGGCTGATCACTTCCAGGGGGTTGTCCGGCGCATACAACTGCGCCACGTCCTGGGTACTGAACGCCTGTACCGTGCCATGTTGACCGGCACGGGAGATCGAACGCGCAGCACGTGCGGCCAGGCCCAACGCCTCCAGAGTGATCGCGTTACTGTAGGCAAAACCGGTCTTTTCACCGGATTGCGCGCGGACGCCTACGCCTTGGTCAAGATTGAAACTGCCTTCCTTGACGATGCCATCTTCCAGGGCCCAGGACTCGGAGATCTGCCCCTGGAAATACAGGTCGGCGGCATCGATGCCTGGCCCGGCCAGATCGCCGAGCACGGTTTGCAAGCTTTCGATGGTCACGCCACCGGGTGCCAGGAGGTGTTCACTGACTGAGGACAACAACTCGCTCATAGGTTTGGCCTTAAATTCATCGTTCTGAAGCAGGCCGCTGGGCGCCCTGCGAGAAAAAGCGCCGATGGTTGACCACCGGCATGCGCGCCCGTATCGACGCCTGTTCACTGCTATCGCGTTCGGCCAGCAACACCGCTTCGCCTTGATCCTGTTGTGCCAGCACCTGGCCCCATGGGTCGACGATCGCCGCATGACCATAGGTTTCCCGTGGCCCTGGATGCACACCGCCCTGGGCGGCCGCCAGCAGGTAACACTGGGTTTCGATGGCCCGTGCACGAATCAGCACATCCCAGTGGGCGGCACCGGTCACGGCGGTAAAGGCCGAGGGCGCAGTAATCAATTCAGCCCCCGCCGCGCGCAGCTCGCTGTACAGCTCGGGGAAGCGCAAGTCGTAGCACACCGTCAGGCCCAAACGGCCGACCGGCGTATCCGCCACCACCACGTTACTCCCGAAAGCATAGTCATCGGACTCCCGATAGCGACCCCGGGCGTCCGCCACGTCCACATCAAACAAATGCAGCTTGTCGTAACGGGCGACGACTTCGCCGCGATCATCGATCAGCAGCGAGCAGGCATTGGATTTGGCGTGCGGTTGATCCTTGGGCGGCAACGGCAGTGTGCCAGCCACTATCCATAAGGTGAGGTCGCGGGCGGTCTGTTTCAACCATGGCAGGATCGGACCTTCACCCAGTGCCTCGGCGCGGCCGATATCCGCCACGTCGCGGCGGCCCATGGCGGCAAAGTTTTCCGGCAGCACCGCCAGCTTCGCACCGCCGGCCGCCGCTTGTTCCAACAAGCGCCGGGCCTGGACCAGGTTGGCCAGCACATCGCTCTGACTGACCATTTGGATTACTGCAAAGGACATGGGCCGATACTCCGTAAAAGGCATGGGGCCATGCTACTCCACAGGCTCTCAGTTTGGTTTTTCAAAGGGCTTGTCGAAGGTGATTTTTGGATCCTTCCATGGGCCTTCCACCTTGTATTGCACGCTGGCGAAACGCGAAACACGGTCACCGATCAGCTTGTCGATCAGGAACAGTGCGCCACCAATCGCCGGCGCGCCCACGATCAGCGCGGCAATCGGCAGGTTGTTGGTCACCGGCAACGTCACCAGCAACTTCGCATCGACACGGTCAGCCACCAGGTCCAGGGTGCCGTTGAGCTCCAGGTTGCTCGACGGGCCGGTCATGGTGATCGGCTCGCGCGTCACGAACACGCCATTGCTGGCGACCAATTGGCCCTTGACCCGGTCATAACTCAAGCCCTTGCCCAGCAGGTCGGAGAAGTCCAGGCGCAGGCGGCGCCCGATGGAGTTGAAGTTGAGCAGGCCGAATACCCGCAGCGCCTGGGCGCCACCTTCCACCTCGACAAACTGACCTTTACGGAACGTCGCATCCAGGCTGCCGGAGAAACGTTTAGGCCCGACCCAGGCCGGCGAACCCGGCCACCGCCCATCCACATCCAGGTGGAAATCCTCGCTGGTGACCGTGGGCGCATAGCCCCAGCCTTTGAGTACATCGGCGATGTTCTTGCCGTCCAGGCGCCCCTTGTACCAACTGCTGCTGTCACCCGGGACACCTTCCCATCCGCCGGCGCCCTTGAGTTGCATGCCCTTGAGGCCCAGGTCCAGCGTATTGAAGGCCAGGCCTTTGGCCGTTGGCCGGATCTTGAGTGACCAGGCGCCAATCAGGTCCGGCCCCTGGAACAGCTGGTCAATGGCGATATCCAGCGCCGGAATATCCTTGGGATCGATACTGGCCAACGGGTCCGGTGCATTTTCATCAGCCTGTACCGTCGGGTCCACCGCCGGCAGCTTCACGTATTGCAGGTTGACCGCAATCGGCGCGCCCTTGGCATCCGGCAGGTTCACCGCCCCCTTGGCCTGCTGGCTGTCGAACTGTAAGCCCCAGGCAGCGGGCTTTCGATCCAACTGCAGGTTAACCTGATCGAACTGGGTACCCAGGCCGGTGAGCTTGCCAATCTTGAATTCGGCACCGCTCAGCAGCTGCTTGGCACTGCCACCTGGGTCATTGCCAGCATACTGGTTCACCAGTTTTTTCCACGGGTCGATATCCAGCTCCGAGAGTACGCCACGGATGCGCAAGCCCTTGGCGCCTGGCAGCACGGCATCGCCATCGCCAAGGAACAACTCGCCACGGCCGTCATTGAGTTTGTCCGGCGGCGCGGCAAAGGTGAAGTTGGCCAACTCACCGTAATCAAACCAGTAGCGGCGCTCAGCCCCCTGCAAGGTCATGCGGAATACGCTGTCACGTCCCTGGCTGGCCGGCATGCCGAACGGCGCCGGCAAGTCCACCGCAACGCCCTTGAGGTTGGAGCTGACCATCAGTTGGCTGTCGGCACCGTCCAGGTTGAGCTGTAACTGATACGAAATATCACCGGACACCGGCAACGGCTGACTGACTTTCAACCAATCCGTCAGACGCTTGACCGTCACCTGCCCCTTGGCAGCGACACGGGTGCTGATATTGCCTGGCTTGCCATCGGCAAAGATCTGCGCGGTGATCGGCCGGTCAAATGCCTGGGCGGTAATCTTTTCGCCGCTCAAGCCCTTGGCGCTATCGAAGCGGAAATTACCCTTGAGCTGCGTCAGGTCCAGAGGCGGTTCCGCCAATTGCAGGCGTGCCTTGTCAGTCTGGAAATCCACCACGATCCTGGGCTCGATGCCCTTGACCAGCGGAACGTCCAGATCCAGCGAGCCCTGCAGGTCTCCCTCGCCTTTCCAGCCGGCGAAGGTGGAGGCCGTACCAATTGGCGCTTCCTGGAGAATCTTCAGCCCATCACCCAGGCCACCGGCAAAACCACCGGTAAGCAGCAGATGGCTTTCCTTGCCGGACGGCGCGTGGGGAATATTGACGTAGACGTCCTTGACCTTGGTGTCGAGCAACTGCCCCTTGCTGGCCAGGATGCGTACGCCCGTCTCTTCGACAAACACTTCACCATTGACCTTGTTCACATGGGGCCAACCCGGCTGGAACGCCAGTTCGGCGTCATGCACCTTGAAGAACAGGCTGATATTGCGCGCGGCCGGCAATGCGTCGTGGTTCAGCGAGCCCTGGTACTGGAAGAACCCCTGGTCCACCGCGCCCTTGAGAATTGCCGTTCGCAGCCACTCATCCAACGCGGGGCTCAGTACGGCCGGCAGGTATTTAGGGGTAAAGCGTCCATCGCCATCGACCATACCGACCCGCAGGTCCATATAGTCTTCCTGGCTATGGTCGAAATGCAGGCGAATCAGGAAATCGGCGGCGATCTTGCCCTCTTCCCCCAGCACCTTGATATACGGGGCGATCAGGGTGAAGCCTTGTTTATCCAGCTTCCACGTCAGGCGTGCATTGGCCTGGAGGTATTGCCAGGGCTTGGCGAAGATCGGATCGAGGTGCAGGGAAAAATCCTTGCTGTCCATGCGCAACTCGCCCTGGCCCAGGTCGCCGCTGATGCTGCCGGAAACGTTGCGTGCGGCCGGCGCACCGAAGTAGGCGTCAAACCCGACCCGTTCCAGGTTGGCGGCAAAGCTGACTTTTTGATCGGTGGTGTCTTGAGGACGGAAATCCACCAGCACATTACGCAGCAGGCCGGTGGCCTTCAGGTGCTCGACGGTCTTGGCGACGCCTTCCGGCAGCGGCGCCAGGGCGTTGAGCAACGGTGTGATGGGGGTCAGGTCAAGGCGGTCAGCCTGCAGCTTCCAGGCTTCCTGGGCCGTGTCGGTCGCCAGGGTCTGCTGCAATTGCAGGCGCGATTCCCATCGGGTCTCGCCCAGGTTCATCGCCAGGGAATCAAACAACACCTTCAAGCCGGTATCGCTGCGTTGCAGATAGGCCGTGAGTGCAAGGTTTTCGATATGCACCGGCTTGCGTTCGGCGTAGCTGCCCTTCACCTGCGGCGAGTTGAGGCGCACGACCGCACGTTGCACCGTGCCTTTACCCCAGTTCAGCCAGAACTCACCGCCGGCCTTGAACTGCGTGAGTTTCCACTGCTGGGTCAGCCTGGCGGGGATCCACTTGGCCCAGTCGCTCTGCGGCAGGCTCAGGTAGGCCTCGACTTCCGCGTCCTTCCACTGGCTCGCGCGAATGCGGCTGCGCAGGCTCAGGGCCAGGGGCTGGCCGTCGGGCAAGGTCAGGCGAGCGTCCAGGCGCTGGCGGGTGACGCCCGTGTGCAGGCTCAAGCCCACATACGTCAGGGTCAGCGGCGCCTGGTCGAACGGTTGCAGGGTGACCTGGCTGTCGAGCAGCGATACGCGCTTGACCATCTGCATGCGCTTGAGCAATTGCTCCGGGTCCAGCGGCTGGTCGTCCTGTATCGGCAAGCCTTGGAGCGCCCAATGGCCGTCCTTGTCTTCCTTGGCGCTCAGTTGCAGGCCACTGACTTCCAGGTGCGCAATACGCACTTCGCGCGCCGTCAGGCTGGCCCACATGTCCGGCACCACTTCGACCTGGTCCAGGCGCAAGGCACTGCTGCCCTCGCCGACCATTACGTCGTGGGCCAGCAACACGGGCGCAAAACCGCTCCAGCGGCCTTCAAGGCTGCCGATGTGCACAGGCATGTCCACCGCAGCCTGGGCCTTGGCTTCGATTTCCGCGCGGTATTCGGCCACCAGCGGGGTCAATTCACGCCCCAGGCTCACATACACCGCCGCCAACACCAGCAGCAAGGCGCACAGCCCAAGGCCCCAACGGGTCAAAGCGGCAAAAAAGCGTGTCAGACGCTCCATGTCAGGCGACCCTCAAGGCAGTAGTCGGACTGCAGATCAAGGTCTGCGAGTCGCGTAAAAAGAAAGCGAATGGGGATCAGAGCAGCACCACGTCATATTGTTCCTGGGAATACATGGTTTCGACCTGGAAGCGAATCGTACGCCCGATAAACCCCTCCAGCTCAGCCACGTTACCGGACTCTTCATCCAGCAGGCGGTCGACCACTTTCTGGTTGGCAAGCACTCTATAACCTTCGGCCTGGTAGGCCCGTGCCTCTCGGAGGATCTCCCGGAAAATCTCGTAGCAAACCGTTTCCGGAGTCTTCAACTTACCGCGGCCCTGGCAACTGCTGCAGGGCTCGCACAGCACCTGCTCCAGGCTCTCGCGGGTGCGCTTGCGGGTCATCTGCACCAGGCCCAGCTCGGTGATGCCGATGATATTGGTCTTGGCGTGATCGCGCTCCAGCTGTTTTTCGAGCGTGCGCAGCACCTGGCGCTGGTGCTCTTCATCTTCCATGTCGATGAAGTCGATGATGATGATGCCGCCCAGGTTACGCAGGCGCAGTTGACGAGCAATCGCCGTGGCCGCTTCGAGATTGGTCTTGAAGATGGTCTCTTCAAGGTTGCGATGGCCTACGAACGCGCCGGTGTTGACGTCGATGGTGGTCATCGCTTCCGCCGGGTCCACCACCAGGTAGCCACCGGACTTGAGCGGCACCTTGCGCTCCAGGGCTTTCTGGATTTCGTCCTCGACGCCATACAGGTCGAAGATCGGCCGTTCGCCAGGATAATGCTCCAGGCGATCGGCAATTTCCGGCATCAGCTCGGCAACAAATTGCGTGGTGCGCTGGAAGGTTTCCCGCGAGTCGATGCGAATTTTCTCGATCTTGGGGCTGACCAGGTCGCGCAAGGTACGCAGGGCCAGGCCCAGGTCTTCGTAGATCACACTCGGCGCGCCGATGGTCTTGATCTGTGCGCCGATCTGGTCCCACAGGCGCCGCAGGTAGCGAATGTCCATGAGGATTTCGTCGGCACCGGCGCCCTCGGCTGCGGTGCGCAGGATAAAGCCGCCCGCTTCCTTGATACCTTCAGCGGCCACGCAGTCGCTGACCACCTTTTTCAGGCGCTCGCGCTCGGCTTCGTCTTCAATTTTCAGGGAAATGCCGACATGGGCGGTGCGCGGCATATACACCAGGTAGCGCGACGGAATCGACAGTTGAGTGGTCAGGCGTGCGCCCTTGGAGCCGATGGGGTCCTTGGTGACTTGCACCACCAGGCTCTGCCCTTCATGCACCAAGGCACTGATGCTTTCCACCGCCGGCCCTTCGCGCAGGGAAATCTCCGAGGCGTGGATAAATGCTGCCCGGTCCAGGCCGATATCGACAAATGCCGCCTGCATCCCCGGCAACACCCGCACCACCTTGCCCTTGTAGATATTGCCGACGATCCCGCGTTTCTGGGTGCGCTCGACATGCACTTCTTGCAGAACACCGTTCTCTACCACCGCCACGCGCGATTCCATCGGCGTGATATTGATCAGAATCTCTTCACTCATGGCTGGGTCTCGTTCAGGCGTTTTCACAATAGTGACCGATCGCTGTAAGGCTGGGCGCTGGAGTAACGCGTTCAGCGCGCGGTAAGGTTTTGCCAACAGGGTATGCCGAATTGGGCAAGCAGTTGCGCGGTTTCGCACACCGGCAGGCCTACCACGGCGGAATAGCTGCCATTGAGCCCGGCCACAAACACCGAGCCAAGCCCTTGGATAGCATAGCCGCCCGCCTTGTCCTGGGGTTCGCCGCTGTGCCAGTAGCTTGTAGCCTCCTCGACAGAAATCCCACGGAAAAGTACACGACTGCTTACACATCGGGTTTCACAGCGCTGGCCGTCAGTCAGGGCAATCGCAGTCAGAACTTCATGTTCACGCCCCGCCAGTGCCATCAACATCGCCAACGCATCGGCTTGGTCTACGGGCTTGCCGAGGATCTTGCCGTCCACGATCACTGCGGTATCGGCGCCCAGGACGCAGGCGGCCGAGCGTTGCCCGAGCGCAGCAAAACCCGCTGCGGCCTTACCGCGAGCGAGACGCTCGACGTAGGAAACAGGGGTTTCGTTTGTAAGAGGGGTTTCATCAATGGCGGCGCTGACCACGGTGAAAGGCACACCGATCTGGGTCAGCAGTTCACGCCGCCTCGGGGAGCCCGAGGCCAGATATAGCGAATTCATTGCAGACTCTCCCTGTGGGGTTCGATAACCAGGCAGAGCCTCGCAATCCATTCAATTGATTTTATAGCGACGACGTAACCCACGCAGGCCGAAGCTGATCCACGGCCACAACAGCGCACTGACCAGGGCCGGCAACACCAGCGCCAGGGTTGGCTGGCGGTTGCCGGTCAAGGCACTGAGCCACAACTGTACCAACTGCGCCAGGCCGAAGATCACCAGGATCACCAGGCATTGCTGCCACATCGGGAACATGCGCAGGCGCTGCTGCAACGACAGCACCAGGAAGGTGATCAGGGTCAGGATCAACGCGTTCTGGCCCAGCAAGGTGCCATACAGCACATCTTCCGCCAAGCCCAGGAACATGGCCGTGACCATGCCCACTTTATGCGGCAGGTTCAGCGACCAGAATGCCAGCAGCAATGCCAGCCACAGCGGACGCAGGATCTCCATGAACTGCGGCAGCGGCGAAACGCTGAGCAGCAAGCCGATGGCGAATGTCAGCCAGACGATCCAGCCATTGCTCGAATGAGTACCGGCCATTATTCCTCCCTCTGCCGTATGGTGGCCGGGGCTGCGGCTGGAGGCTTCGCAGCGGGCGTCGTAGTGGCAGGCGTGGTGGCCGGCGGTTTCGCTGCAGTCGGTTTCACCGGGTGCACGCTATGGACCGCAGGCTTGACCGGTGTGGCCACAGGCGCAGTAGCTGCCGGAGTTGCCGCCGGTACAGCGGGGGTAGTCGACTGAGGCTTGGGCACGGTCGCAGGAATGATCGGCGCGGTGCCGTTCTTCTTGTCTTCCGCTTCCTGGGCCTGGGCGGCGTCGTTGGCGCGTTCTTCCGGAGTACGGTTGTCGCTGAACACCAGCAACAGGTAGCGGCTGCGGTTCAGGGCGGCAGTGGGCACGGCACGCACAATGGCGAAGGGCTGGCCGGAATCGTGGATCACTTCCTTGACCGTTGCCACCGGATAGCCTGCCGGGAACCGCTGGCCCAGGCCGGAGCTGACCAGCAGGTCGCCTTCCTTGATGTCGGCCGTATCCGCGACGTGACGTAATTCCAGGCGCTCAGGGTTACCGGTACCGCTGGCAATCGCGCGCAAGCCGTTACGGTTGACCTGCACCGGAATGCTGTGGGTGGTGTCCGTCAGCAGCAGGACCCGCGAGGTGTAGGGCATCAGCTCGACGACCTGCCCCATCAGTCCCCGGGCATCCAGTACCGGCTGACCAAGGACCACACCGTCGCGCTCACCCTTGTTGATGATGATGCGATGGGTAAAGGGGTTGGGGTCCATGCCGATCAACTCGGCCACTTCGACCTTTTCGTTGACCAACGCAGAAGAGTTAAGCAACTCGCGCAGCCGAACGTTCTGCTCGGTGAGGGCTGCCAGCTTTTGCATGCGCCCCTGCAACAGCAGGTTTTCGGTCTTGAGTTTTTCGTTCTCGGCAACCAGTTCGGTGCGGCTGCCAAATTGGCTGGCCACGCCCTGGTAGAGACGTTGCGGCAGGTCGGTGATCCAGTAGGTCTGCATCAACACCAGCGACATTTGGCTACGCACCGGCTTGAGCAGCGCAAAGCGGGCATCGACCACCATCAATGCGACCGAAAGCACGACCAGCACCAATAAGCGCACGCCCAATGAGGGGCCTTTGGCGAAAAGCGGTTTAATAGGCCGCTCCTCCCAGGCAAATGTTCTCTTTATTCATACGGCATCTAACCGGCCTGGATGCAGATTGAAGAAGATAAACGCCAACAGGCAGCACTGCAAAGTGCTGCCTGCGGGCGAAACATGGTGCAACCAACGATCTTATTCGCTGGAGAGCAGGTCCATGGTGTGTTTATCCATCATTTCCAGTGCACGACCACCGCCACGGGCAACGCAGGTCAGCGGGTCTTCGGCGACGATCACCGGCAGGCCGGTTTCCTGGGCCAGCAGCTTGTCGAGGTCGCGCAACAGGGCGCCACCACCGGTCAGCACCAGGCCTCGCTCGGCGATGTCAGAAGCCAGCTCCGGCGGCGATTGCTCCAGAGCGCTCTTCACAGCCTGAACGATGGTGGCCAGGGACTCTTGCAGAGCTTCCAGCACTTCATTGGAGTTCAGGGTGAAGGCACGTGGAACGCCTTCGGCCAGGTTGCGACCGCGAACATCGACTTCGCGAACTTCGCCGCCCGGGTAAGCGGTACCGATTTCCTGCTTGATGCGCTCGGCGGTGGATTCGCCGATCAGGCTGCCGTAGTTGCGACGTACATAAGTGATGATCGCTTCGTCGAAACGGTCGCCGCCTACACGTACGGATTCGGCATACACCACACCGTTCAGGGAAATCAGGGCGATTTCAGTGGTACCACCACCGATATCCACCACCATCGAACCGCGCGCTTCTTCAACCGGCAGGCCGGCACCGATCGCAGCAGCCATCGGCTCTTCGATCAGGAACACTTCGCGGGCACCGGCGCCAAGGGCCGATTCACGGATGGCACGACGCTCCACCTGGGTGGATTTGCACGGAACACAGATCAGCACACGAGGGCTGGGCTGCAGGAAACTGTTTTCGTGAACCTTGTTGATGAAGTACTGCAGCATCTTTTCGCAGACGCTGAAGTCGGCGATCACGCCGTCTTTCATCGGACGAATGGCAGCAATATTGCCTGGTGTTCGGCCGAGCATGCGCTTGGCCTCGGTGCCGACGGCAACGACACTTTTCTGATTACCATGGGTCCGAATGGCCACAACCGACGGCTCATTCAGGACGATACCGCGCTCGCGCACGTAAATAAGGGTGTTGGCAGTGCCCAGGTCAATGGAAAGATCGCTGGAAAACATGCCACGCAGTTTCTTGAACATGGGGAAAGGACCCTAGGCAACGCGTGGGTAAAAAAGTGCGGCAAACTCTAACAACGACAGGGATTTTGGGCAAGGCGCCAATGTGCTAAATTGGCCGACTTTCTGTGCACCAACCCCCACAATCGCGGCCGTAAGACCGTAGAAATGCGGTAGTGTTCCGACAATCTAACACACGGACAGCCTCCGTTCTGTTTTCCACTGGAGATTCCCATGGCGCTTGAACGCTCCGACGTGGAAAAAATCGCTCATCTGGCCTCGCTTGGCCTGAATGAAGCCGATCTTCCACAGACCACCGCAGCCCTGAACAGCATTCTCGGGCTGGTTGACCAAATGCAGGCCGTGAATACCGACGGCATCGAGCCCCTGGCTCACCCGCTGGAAGCCAGCCAGCGCCTGCGCGCAGACGTCGTGACCGAGCGCAATAATCGCGAGGCCTACCAGTCCATCGCGCCAGCGGTCGAAAACGGCCTGTACCTGGTTCCGAAAGTCATCGACTAAAGGGAAAGAGCCTTTCATGCATCACATGACTCTGGCCGAGATCGCCCGCGGTCTCGCCGACAAAAAGTTTTCTTCCGAAGAGCTGACCAAGACCCTGCTTGCGCGCATCGCCGAGCTGGACCCCAAGGTCAACAGCTTCATCAGCCTCACCGAAGAGCTGGCCCTGAGCCAGGCCAAGGCCGCGGATGTACGCCGCGCCAACGGTGAAAACGGTGCCCTGCTGGGCGCACCGATCGCCCACAAGGACCTGTTCTGCACCCAGGGCGTGCGCACCAGCTGCGGCTCGAAGATGCTCGACAACTTCAAGGCGCCCTACGACGCCACCGTGGTCGCCAAGCTGGCCGCTGCCGGGGCCGTGACCCTGGGCAAGACCAACATGGACGAATTCGCCATGGGGTCGGCCAACGAGTCGAGCTACTACGGCGCGGTGAAGAACCCGTGGAATCTGGAACACGTGCCCGGCGGTTCGTCCGGTGGTTCGGCTGCGGCCGTTGCCGCGCGCTTCCTGCCAGCCGCCACGGCGACCGACACCGGCGGCTCGATCCGCCAGCCGGCGGCCTTCACCAACCTCACCGGCCTGAAGCCGACCTACGGTCGGGTTTCCCGCTGGGGCATGATCGCCTACGCCTCCAGCCTCGATCAGGGCGGCCCACTGGCCCGCACGGCCGAAGACTGCGCGATTTTGTTACAAGGCATGGCAGGCTTCGACGCCCAGGACTCCACCAGCATCGATGAACCGGTGCCGGACTACAGCGCCAGCCTCAATGCTTCGCTCAAGGGCCTGCGCATCGGCGTGCCGAAGGAATACTTCAGCGCCGGTCTCGACCCGCGCATTGCCGAATTGGTGCACAACAGCGTCAAGGAGCTGGAAAAGCTCGGCGCCGTGATCAAGGAAATCAGCCTGCCGAACAACCAGCATGCGATTCCTGCCTACTACGTGATCGCGCCGGCAGAAGCCTCTTCCAACCTGTCGCGTTTCGACGGCGTGCGCTTCGGCTACCGCTGCGAGAACCCGAAGGACCTGACCGACCTGTACAAACGCTCCCGTGGCGAAGGCTTCGGCGCCGAAGTGCAACGCCGGATCATGGTCGGTGCCTACGCCCTGTCCGCCGGCTATTACGACGCGTACTACCTCAAGGCGCAAAAGATCCGACGCCTGATCAAGAACGACTTCATGGCTGCCTTTGAAGAAGTCGACGTGATCCTCGGCCCAACCACGCCGAACCCGGCCTGGAAGATCGGCGCCAAGACCGGCGACCCGATTGCCGAGTACCTGGAAGACCTCTACACCATCACCGCCAACCTCGCGGGCCTGCCGGGCTTGTCCATGCCTGCCGGTTTCGTCGATGGCCTGCCGGTGGGCGTGCAATTGCTCGCCCCGTACTTCCAGGAAGGCCGCCTGCTCAATGTGGCGCACCAGTACCAGTTGAACACCGACTGGCACACTCGCACCCCTACCGGCTTCTGAGGAGAACACTATGCAATGGGAAGTTGTGATCGGGCTGGAGATTCATACCCAGCTCGCCACCCAATCGAAGATTTTCTCCGGTAGCGCCACCACGTTCGGCTCCGAGCCCAACACCCAGGCCAGCCTGGTAGACCTGGGCATGCCTGGCGTACTGCCGGTGCTGAACCAGGAAGCCGTGCGCATGGCGGTGATGTTCGGCCTGGCGATTGACGCCGAGATCGGCCAGCACAACGTGTTCGCGCGCAAGAACTACTTCTACCCGGACCTGCCCAAGGGCTACCAGATCAGCCAGATGGAATTGCCGATCGTCGGCAAGGGCTACCTGGACATCCCGCTGGAAGACGGCACCATCAAGCGTGTCGGCGTCACCCGTGCGCACCTGGAAGAAGACGCCGGCAAGAGCCTGCACGAAGAGTTCAACGGTGCCACCGGTATCGACCTGAACCGTGCCGGCACCCCGCTGCTGGAGATCGTGTCCGAGCCGGACATGCGCAGCGCCAAGGAAGCCGTGGCCTACGTCAAGACCATCCACGCGCTGGTGCGTTACCTGGGCATCTGTGACGGCAACATGGCCGAAGGCTCGCTGCGTTGCGACTGCAACGTGTCGGTGCGGCCAAAAGGCCAGGCCGAGTACGGCACTCGCTGCGAGATCAAGAACGTCAACTCGTTCCGCTTTATCGAGAAAGCGATCAACACCGAAGTGCGGCGCCAGATCGAATTGATCGAGGACGGCGGCAAGGTGATCCAGCAAACGCGCCTGTACGACCCGAACAAAGACGAAACCCGCGCCATGCGCAGCAAAGAGGAAGCCAACGACTACCGTTACTTCCCCGATCCGGACCTGTTACCGGTGGTGCTTGAGGATTCGTTCCTCAATGACATCCGCGCCACCCTGCCGGAGTTGCCGCCGCAAAAACGCGAGCGCTTCCAGGCGCAGTTCGGCCTGTCGATCTACGATGCCAGCGTGCTGGCTTCGAGCCGTGAGCAAGCCGACTACTTCGAAAAGGTCGTGAGCATTGCCGGTGACGCCAAGCTGGCGGCCAACTGGGTGATGGTCGAGCTGGGCAGCCTGCTGAACAAACAGGGCCTGGAGATCGACGAAGCACCGGTGTCGGCCGAGCAATTGGGCGGCATGCTGCTGCGCATCAAGGACAACACCATCTCCGGCAAAATCGCCAAGACCGTGTTCGAAGCCATGGCCAGCGGTGAAGGCAGCGCCGACGAGATCATCGAGAAACGCGGTCTCAAGCAAGTCACCGACAGCGGCGCCATCTCGGCCGTGCTGGATGAAATGCTGGCGGCCAACGCCGAGCAGGTCGAACAGTACCGTGCGGCAGACGAAGCCAAGCGCGGCAAGATGTTCGGTTTCTTTGTCGGCCAGGCGATGAAAGCCTCCAAAGGCAAGGCCAACCCGCAACAGGTGAACGAACTGCTGAAAAGCAAGCTCGAAGGCTGATTGCGATGAATGGTCCGGGCGAGACTTCATGCCTGACTCGGACTCCCTGTGGGAGGGGGCTTGCCCCCGATAGCAGAGTGTCAGTCACTGCTGTTTTGACTGAATCACCGCTATCGGGGGCAAGCCCCCTCCCACATTTGTGATGGGGGCACCTTGATAATGAAGCGTCTATTAGGCCTATGGGCTCTATTCTCACTGCTGGCCGGCTGCGCCAGCGGCCTCATCGACCCCAACGGCTACGACGAAACCGGCACCGCCTCTTATTACGGCGCCAGGCACCATGGCAAGAAAACCGCCAGCGGTGAACCCTTCAACCAGAACGCCCTGACCGCCGCCCACCGGCGACTGCCCTTCGGCACCCAGGTCAAGGTCACCAATCTCGACAACGACAAATCCGTCGTGGTCCGCATCAACGATCGCGGCCCGCATACCCGTGGGCGCTTGATCGATCTATCACGCAAGGCGGCCGAGCAACTGGGTATGCTGGGCAGCGGCACTGCGCGGGTTCGCGTGCAAGCCCTGAGCAATTGAAGACGGAGCCCTGGCCATTTTCGGATTAACCGCCCTCTCGCCCTGGAGCCTGCTCGAACTGGTCAGCGGCCTGGTGCTGCTGATCCTCGGCGCCGAGATCCTGGTGCGCGCCGCCGTGCGCCTGGCCGCCAGCCTCAAGGTGCGGCCGCTGATCATCGGTCTTACGGTCGTCGCCTTCGGCAGCAGCGCGCCCCAGATGACCGTCAGCCTGCAGGCCACCCTGGCCGGCAATACCGACATTGCCGTGGGCAGCGTGATCGGCAGCAGCATCTTCAACATCCTCGTGACCCTGGGCCTGTCGGCGCTGATCATCCCCCTGCGCGTCTCGCGGCAGCTGGTGCGCCTGGATATTCCGGTGATGATCCTCGCCGGACTGCTGGTGTTTACCCTGGCGGCCAATGAAGAACTGACGCCGGTCGATGGCCTGCTGCTGCTGATTGCCCTGCTGGCCTACCTCGGCGTGCTGCATTACCAGACCCGCCATTCGCGCCGCCCGCGCACCCTGGATACCGTCGCCCGGGCGCCCTGGCTGAGCAGTGTGCTGCAGATGCTCGGCGGGTTGTTGATCCTCGTGCTGGCCGGGCACTTGCTGCTCGGCGCGGCGGTGGATGTGGCGGCTGACCTGGGCCTGTCGGAGCGCATCATCGGCCTTACGCTGATCGGCGTCGGCACGTCACTGCCCTGCCTGGCCACCTCACTGATTGCCGCCCTGCGCGGCCAGCGGGAAATTGCCGTGGGCAACGTGATCGGCAGCAACCTGTTCAACCTGCTGGGCGTATTGGGGCTGACCGCGTTGCTCGCGCCTTCGCCGCTGTCGGTGTCGCCCAACGCCCTGGACTTTGACCTGCCGGTGATGCTCGGCGTGGTGGTGCTGTGCCTGCCGGTGTTTTATACCGGCTACCGCGTCACCCGCGCCGAAGGCCTGGTACTGCTGGGCCTGTACCTGGCGTATGGGCTGCACGTGATGTCGTTCACCACCGGCATGCCCCTGGCCAACAAGCTTGAACAACTGATGCTGTATTACGTCCTGCCAGTGCTGGTGGCTTTCCTGTTGTTCAGCACGCTGCGAGCCTGGCGCCGCCAACACAAGAGGGAATCGCAATGACCGATCAGAAAAAGCCCGGGGTTGAAATGCGTCGCCAGGTGATGGGCGATGTGTTCGTCGACCGCGCCCTGGGCAACGCCACCGAATTCACCCAGCCGCTGCAGGACTTCGTCAACGAACATGCCTGGGGCAGCGTGTGGACCCGCGAAGGCTTGCCACTGAAGACGCGCAGCCTGATCACCCTGGCCGCCCTCACCGCACTCAAGTGCCCCCAGGAGCTCAAGGGCCACGTGCGTGGCGCGTTGAACAACGGCTGTACTGTGGAGGAAATTCGCGAAGCGCTGCTGCATTGCGCGGTGTATGCCGGCGTACCGGCGGCGATTGATGCGTTTCGGGCGGCGCAGGAAGTCATCGACACCTATCAGAAAGAAGGCTAGATCCAGCCACCCGCCTGCAACACGAAAATCCCGATATTCGTGGTCACTGCCGCCATCAGCGTGGTGATCACGATAATCGCCGCCGCCAGTTCATGATTGCCCTCGGCCGCCCTGGCCATCACGAAGCTCGCCGCGGCGGTCGGCGCACCGAAGTACAGGAACAGGATCCCCAACTCCGGCCCGCGAAAGCCCAGCAGCCACGCGCCCAGGGTCGCGACCACCGGCAGCCAGACCATCTTCATCAAGCTCGCGCTCAGCGCCATATTGCCGCTCTTGCGCAGCGCCGCCAGGGACAGGGTGCCGCCAATGCAGATCAATGCCAGCGGCAAGGTGGTGTCCGCCAGGTACTGCATGGATTTTTCCAGCCAGCCCGGCAGGCCAATCTGAAAATACGCGAACGGCGCCGCCACGATCACGCTGATGATCAGCGGATTGGCTACCACACTTTTGCAGATGCTCCACGGGTCGGACTTGATCACCGGGCTGTACACCGCCAGCACAATGGTCGACAGGGTGTTGTAGAACAGGATCACCAGCGCCGCGAGGATCGCGCCGAGGGAAATGCCGTAGTCGCCGTACATGCTGGCCGCCAGGGCCAGGCCGATCACTCCGTTATTGCCGCGAAACGCGCCCTGGGTGTAGATGCCTCGGTCTTCACGCTTGCAGCGAAAAATCGCCCAGCCCCAGGCCAGGGCAAAGCTCAGCAGCGTGGCGACGGCAAAATAGATCAGCAACCCCGGCTTGAGCGCCGAGTGCAGGTCGGCGTGGAGGATGCCGAGGAACAGCAGCGCCGGCATGGTGACGTTGAACACCAGGGACGAAGCCGTGTGGATAAAGTTGTCGTTGATCCAGTTGATGCGCTTGAGCAGCACACCCAGGAACAGCATGGCGAATACCGGCGCAGTGATGGTGAGGGTGGTGAGGAAAATAGCCAGCATGCCGGGGAGAACCTTGGTGAGCGTCGTCAGGTGGCTAATGATAAGCCACTACAACCCGGTTAGTCTGGTCCAGATCCCTGTAGTGAGCGGGCTTGCCCCGCGCTGGGTGGCGAAGCCGCCCCATCTCAGGCACTGAGTTCCTTCAGTTAGAGTTGAAAGTCCTGAGTTTAGGGCGGCTTCGCCACCCAGCGCGGGGCAAGCCCGCTCACCACAATCAGGTAATCGGCGCCGGGTTGAACAAGGTGATGTCGTTATGCAGCTTGTGATGTTCCGCCCAGGTCTGCTTCTTACCGCTGGCCACGTCCAGGTAGAAGTGGAACAACTCCCAGCCCAACTCCTCGATGGTCGCGCGCCCGGTGGCAATGCGCCCGGCGTCGATATCGATGAGGTCCGGCCAGCGCTGCGCCAGCTCCGTACGCGTCGAGACCTTCACCACCGGGGCCATCGCCAGCCCGTAAGGGGTACCACGCCCGGTGGTGAACACATGCAGGTTCATCCCCGCCGCCAGTTGCAGGGTGCCGCAGACAAAATCACTGGCCGGTGTCGCGCAGAAGATCAGGCCCTTGCTCTTGAAGCGCTCGCCCGGGCCCAGCACGCCGTTGATCGCGCTGCTGCCGGACTTGACGATGGAGCCCAGGGACTTCTCGACAATGTTCGACAGCCCGCCCTTCTTGTTTCCTGGCGTGGTGTTGGCACTGCGATCCGCTTCACCCTTGGCCAGGTAACGGTCGTACCAGTCCATTTCCCTGACCAACTCTTCGGCAACTTCCTTCGTCTCTGCGCGCGAAGTCAGCAGGTAAATGGCATCCCGCACTTCGGTGACTTCGGAAAACATCACCGTCGCCCCGGCCCGCAGCAACAAATCCGAGGCATAGCCCAGCGCCGGGTTGGCGGTGATGCCGGAAAACGCATCACTGCCGCCGCACTGCATGCCCAGGATCAACTCGGACGCCGGCACGGTTTCCCGGCGACGCTGGTCGAGCTTCTTCAGGCGCACTTCGGCCAAGTCCATGATCTGCTCGATCATCTCGGTAAAGCCATGGCTGGAATCCTGCAACCGATACAGCCACGGCTCGCTGAGGTCGACGGAGCTGTCGTTGTCGTGCATCACCTGCCCGGCCTGCAATTTCTCGCAGCCCAGGCTGATCACCAGGGCTTCGCCGCCCAGGTTCGGGTTGCGCGCCAGGTTACGCACGGTACGGATCGGGATGTAGGCATCCGTCGCGGTGATCGCTACCCCGCAGCCGTAGCTGTGGGTCAGCGCCACCACGTCATCGACGTGAGGGTACTTGGGCAGCAATTCGTCCTTGATGCGCTTGACCGCATGGTCCAGCACGCCCGTCACACACTGCACCGTGGTGGTGATGCCGAGGATATTGCGCGTGCCCACGGTACCGTCGGCGTTGCGATAGCCCTCGAAGGTAAACCCCTCCAACGGTGCCTGGGCTTCAGGCACCTCGGTGGACAGCGGCAAGCTGTCCAGCGGTGGCGCGGTGGGCATGCGCAGTTGATCTTCCTGGACCCAACTGCCGCGCGGAATCGGCGCCAGGGCGTAACCGATGGTCTGTCCGTAGCGAATAATCTGACCGCCTTCGGGGATGTCTTCCAGAGTCACTTTGTGGCTCTGGGGGATGAAATCCACGGTCACCAGGCCGTCCGGGAACTCGGTCCCGGCCGGTACGCCCTGGTCGTTGACCACGATCACTACGTTGTCGCGCTCGTGCAGGCGGATGGAGCGCGGCGAGTCGGCATGTTCAATCAACTGCATCACGGGGCCTCTCAGGAATGCGCTTCGGTTAGGTTGGTCAACTCAGGCCCCTTGCTTGGCGGCTCTTTGAGTACTACACGCTTGATCGGGCCGACGATGACCAGATAGCTGAACACCGCCACCAGCGCGTTGGCGCCGACAAACACCAGGGCCCACTTGAACGAGCCGGTGGTGCTGATGATGTAGCCGATGACAATCGGCGTGGTGATCGACGCGAGGTTACCGAAGGTGTTGAACAAGCCGCCACTGAGACCGGCGATTTGTTTCGGCGAGGTGTCGGACACGACCGCCCAACCCAGTGCGCCGACGCCCTTGCCGAAGAAGGCCAAGGCCATGAAGCCCACCACCATCCATTCAACGTCTACATAGTTGCACGCGATGATGCTGCTGGAGACCAGCAGACCGGCAATGATCGGCGCCTTGCGGGCGAACGTCAGCGAATGGCCTTTGCGCAGCAGGTAGTCGGAAATCACCCCGCCCAGCACGCCACCGATAAACCCGCAGATCGCCGGCAACGAGGCGATGAAACCGGCCTTGAGGATGGTCATGCCGCGATCCTGCACCAGGTACACCGGGAACCAGGTCAGGAAGAAGTAGGTGATGCCGTTGATGCAGTACTGGCCCAGGTACACGCCAAGCATCATGCGGTTGGTCAGCAACTGACGGATGTAATCCCACTTCGGACCGTCGGTTTTCTTACCCTTGCCCTTGTCCTGATCCATATCGACCATCGCGCCATTGGCGGCGATGTGATTGAGCTCGGCTTCGTTGATCATCGGGTGCTGGCGCGGGCTGTGGATAACTTTCAGCCAGATCAGCGAGAACACGATGCCGATCACGCCCATCACGATAAACACGTGCTGCCAGCCGAAGCGGTAGACGATCCAGCCCATCAGCGGCGCGAACAACACCGTGGCGAAGTACTGCGCCGAATTGAAGATCGCCGAGGCCGTACCGCGCTCGGCGGTCGGGAACCAGGCGGCAACAATGCGCGCGTTGCCCGGGAAGGACGGCGCCTCGGCCAGGCCCACCATGAAGCGCAGCATGAACAGCGCAACCACTGCGGTGGAGACACCGAACTCACCGACATAGCCTTGCAGCACGGTGAACAGTGACCAGGTGAAGATGCTCAGGGCATAGACTTTTTTCGAGCCGAATCGGTCCAGCAGCCAGCCGCCGGGGATTTGCCCGGCCACGTAGGCCCAACCGAATGCGGAGAAGATATAACCGAGGGTGACCGCGTCGATGCCGAGGTCTTTTTGCAGGCTGGAGCCCGCGATTGCAATGGTGGCCCGGTCGGCATAGTTGATCGTGGTCACCAGGAACAGCATGAGCAGGATCAAATAGCGGACATGGGTCGGCTTGGTCGCTTGCATGTAGAAGTACTCCCACTAATTATTTTTTTTGCGGGTAATGGTTTTCTGTTTTTTGTCGTGGGGACCGGCAGGCCTCCGGCCCCCACTGGGTGTTGCGTATTACGAACCGATGTAGCTGGTTTTCACCACGGTGTAGAACTCCTGGGCATAGCGACCTTGCTCCCGCGAGCCATAGGACGAGCCTTTACGGCCACCGAATGGAACGTGGTAATCCACACCTGCGGTCGGCAGGTTGACCATCACCATCCCCGCCTGGGAGTGGCGCTTGAAGTGGTTGGCGTACTTCAACGACGTGGTGGCAATGCCCGCCGACAAACCGAACTCGGTGTCGTTGGCCATGGCCAGTGCCGCCTCGTAGTCCGCCACGCGCACGACGTTGGCGACTGGGCCGAAGATCTCTTCACGGCTGATACGCATGGCGGCTTCGCTGTCGGCAAACAGCGTTGGCGCCAGGTAGTAGCCTTCGGTGTCGCAGGTGACCAGGCCGCCACCGCTCACCAGTCGCGCGCCTTCGCTTTGGCCGATGTCGATGTACTTCATGTCCTGGTCCAGTTGAGCCTGGGAAACCACCGGGCCGATGTCGGTGCCGCTTTTCAGCGCGTGGCCGACCTTGATCGACTTCATGCGCTCGGCCATGGCCGCGACGAACTGGTCGTGGATACCGGCGGTGACGATCAGGCGGCTGGACGCCGTGCAACGCTGGCCGGTGGAGTAGAACGCGCTCTGTACCGACAACTCGACGGCCTGCTTGAGATCGGCGTCGTCGAGAATGATCTGCGGGTTCTTACCGCCCATTTCCAACTGCACTTTGGCTTGGCGCGATACGCAGCTGACAGCGATCTGGCGACCCACACCGACGGAGCCGGTGAAGCTGATGCCGTCGACTTTCGGGCTGTTGACCAGCACATCGCCCACCACACGGCCGCTGCCCATTACCAGGTTGAACACACCGGCAGGGAAACCGGCCCGGGAGATGATCTCCGCCAGGGCCCAGGCGCAGCCCGGTACCAGTTCAGCCGGCTTGATCACCACACAGTTGCCGTAGGCCAGGGCCGGGGCGATTTTCCAGGCGGGAATGGCGATCGGGAAGTTCCACGGGGTGATCAGGCCGACCACACCGAGGGCTTCACGGGTGACTTCCACGTTGACGCCCGGGCGTACCGACGGCACGTAGTCGCCGGACAACCGCAGGCATTCACCGGCGAAGAACTTGAAGATGTTACCGGCGCGGGTCACTTCGCCGATGGCTTCCGGCAGGGTCTTGCCTTCTTCACGGGCCAACAGGGTGCCGAGTTCTTCGCGACGGGCGAGGATTTCGCTGCCGACTTTATCCAGGGCATCGTGGCGAGCCTGGATCCCGGAAGTGGACCAGGCCGGGAATGCGGCACGGGCGGCGTCGATGGCGGCGTTGACCTGGGTGACGTCGGCCTTGGCGTATTCACCAATGACATCGGACAACTCCGACGGGTTGAGGTTGACGCAGTAGTCGGCGCCGGCAACCCATTCACCGTTGATGTAGTTCTCAAAACGCTTTACTTGGGACACGAATCTTCTCCTGACGCAAAAGGCCGCTGATTGCTCAGCGGCCTTGTGGATAATTTATTGCGGACCTTGCTTGTCGATCAGCGCGGCCAGGGCTTCGTATTCTTCCGGCAGCAGATCGGTCAGCGGCGTGCGCACAGGGCCTGCGTCATAGCCGACGATTTTTGCACCCGCCTTGACGATGCTCACGGCATAACCGGCCTTGCGGTTACGGATGTCCAGGTACGGCAGGAAGAAGTCGTCGATGATCTTGGCGACGGTGGCGTGATCGTCCTTGGCAATGGCGTGGTAGAAATCCATCGCGGTTTTCGGGATGAAGTTGAACACCGCCGAGGAGTACACCGGTACGCCCAGGGCCTTGTAGGCAGCGGCGTAGACCTCTGCGGTCGGCAGGCCGCCGAGGTAGCTGAAACGATCGCCCAGACGGCGGCGGATCGACACCATCAACTCGATGTCACCCAGGCCATCCTTGTAGCCGATCAGGTTCGGGCAGCGCTCGGCCAGACGTTCCAGCAGCGGAGCGGTCAGGCGGCACACGTTGCGGTTGTAGACCACCACACCGATCTTGACCGATTTGCACACCGCTTCAACGTGGGCGGCAACGCCATCCTGGCTGGCTTCGGTGAGGTAGTGCGGCAGCAGCAGCAGGCCTTTGGCGCCCAGGCGCTCGGCTTCTTGCGCGTACTCGATGGCCTGGCGGGTCGAACCACCGACACCGGCGAGGATCGGCACGCTGGTAGCGCAGGTATCAACGGCGGTCTTGATCACTTGGGAATATTCGCTGGCGGCGAGGGAGAAAAACTCACCTGTGCCGCCCGCTGCGAACAAAGCAGTGGCGCCGTAGGGGGCCAGCCATTCCAGGCGCTTGATGTAGCCCGCCTGGTGGAAGTCACCCTGGGCGTTGAAATCGGTCACCGGGAAAGACAGCAGACCGTGGGAGAGGATGGACTTCAGTTCTTGTGGATTCATTATTCGAACACCCTGGGCGAAGACTTTCTATTGAAAGGTTGTTGGTTTTGTTGATGTCGTACGTCATCGTACAACTATAAATAATTTCGTCAACTGCAATTCATCGGCGTTGTGCACTTGAGGGAGTTGAAAGGCTTGGGCAGCGGTGTTCTTGACGTAGGAAATTATTCCTCTATGCTCGGCATGACTGTATATACATACAGTCATCAAGGAAGATTCCTACGACATAGCAAGGAGCTAACATGTCAGGCCCTGAACTTGCGGCACCCCAAAAAAAACCGCCTACCCTGCGCTTCGAAGGCGGTGAACACACCGCCATCGGCGACGATACGTTGTTGCGCTTCAGCAAGGACGCCCCGGCAATCCCCGCGCGGCAAGTCGAACTGCACCTGCCCAACGGGCTGGCACTGACCTACGGCCAAGTGATCGCCCTGGGCGGTGACTTTTATGGCATCCCCGGCCAGCCTATCAACGAGGGCACCTCACCTGCCGATCGTGTGCAACGCTTCAGCGCCGCGTTCAACTCACTGGCCGTGCTGCCAGCCGCGCGGGACGAAGCGCCGAAGATCCTGGCGGTGATGCAAAAAGAGATCAACGCGGTCAACCAGGCGATCAAGGATGGCAAGCAAGCCCATGAAGCCTATGATGCCCTGGCTGATACATTGTCCGAGGAATGGAACCGCATCACCGGTGGCGGCAGCGCGGTGTCGGCATTGATCCCACTTGGACGCTACCTGAAGCTGGCGGCGGACAACGCCGACCACTTCGGCGAATGGGCGATGGCGGCCTACCTGGCGGGGCATACAGCCGCCTTGCAACAGGCTGTAGTGGCCCACCAGACCGGTACCGATCAGGCATTGGAACTGGCCTACGCCATGAACGGCTTTGCCGATCACTTCTTGACCGATCTATTTTCTGCCGGCCACCTGCGCGTGCCGCGCAAACAGCTGGCGGCGGTCGTCACTCCGGGCGAACTGGGCTCGCTGATCAGCCGCTTCATGCACGATGAAGACAGCAAGTTCGGGCTCAAGGTGCGCAATGCCATGGGTGACGAGTGGCATGCCTATGGCGACAAACGCTATTTCGACAGTATCGACGCAGCCAATCGGGCACAGGTCAAACGCGCCGTTCAGGCATCCGCTGATGAGATCTTCGAAACCTTCATCAGTGGCGTTGCGCCCTCCCCGGCCAACTTCAAGGCACCGCTGTATGTGCCGGATCTGAATGCCGCGCAGAACCCGGCGAATAACTTTTCGCCGCTGTTCAAGATGGAGGGAGACAAGGTGCTGCGTCGCAAGGACGTGAATGACCTCAACGACAAGCACTGGACCAATGATTGGTGGGGGTGGAGTACGTATTTGTTGCTCAAGGATTACAAGCCGAATACGCCGGCTTGAGCGGTACCGCCTGTCGATACTGTGAGTTCTAACAGTTATGTACCGTTCATCAAGGGCGGATAACACACCTCAGGGGGCTTAGAAATTGGCTCCTGAGGCGATTTGTTGCAGCACTCCTGATGCCTGAAGCGTCAGGCCACCGCACCATAGGCCGACAAGGGAACGGCCCCCAGGAAAATCAATGCGACTGAATATCAAGGACCCTAACGTTGCGCCAGCTCCGGTCTGTGCTTGATTTTTGCTTCTTTTACTAAGGTTGATGAGAGAGGTGCGTCATGAAAACCACTGATGAAATTTTCGGCCTACTGGCCTCCAGTTTCGAAGCCCATCGGGACAATAAAGATCAAGACTTTGATCCCGATATGCCTTTGGCCGAGCTGATTGCTGACGAGAACGAAAGGCGTCGTGTGATTGACACGTCCGTGAAGGCGCTTCAGTTGAACCTTCCTGATGACGTGGCGAAGAAAGCGACACTGGACTCGTTAGCGTCCTACATCCAATCAATGCAAACGTCATAGAAAACGCTGAACGGCACATAAGCCACCTGCTGACGATCAGCCTGCCCTTTCAGCCTCTTCATGAGCATGGCGCAGCCGCTCACGGCTATTGGTCAGGTGCAAGCGCATCGCCGCCCTCGCCGCATCCGAATCCTGGCGGGCAATCGCCTCATAAATTTCTTCGTGTTCGCGGCTCAGGCGCCCCATGTAGTGCTGGTGGTCATCATGGGCCAGGCGTGCCGAGTTCAGGCGCGTACGCGGGATGATGCTGGTGCCCAGGTGGGTCATGATGTCGGTGAAGTAGCGGTTGCCGGTGGACAACGCAATTTCCAGGTGGAATGCGAAGTCCGAGGCCACTGCATCACCGGCGTGCGCCGCGCTTTCATTCAGGGCATCGAGGGCCGCGCGCATGGCGGCCAGCTGTTCATCGCTACGGCGCAGTGCGGCCAGCCCGGCGGATTCCACTTCCAGGCTGATACGCAGTTCGAGAATCGCCAGCACGTCACGCAAAGTGACTACCGTAGCCGGGTCGATTCGAAAGCCGCTCGGGCTCGGCGTGTCGAGCACAAAGGTGCCGATACCATGACGGGTTTCCACCTGCCCCGCCGCCTGCAAGCGGGAGATGGCTTCGCGGACCACGGTGCGGCTGACGCCATGGGCGTCCATGATCGCCGATTCGGTGGGCAGCTTGTCGCCACGCTTGAGTTGGCCGTCGCGGATCTGCTCGGACAACACCGTGACCAATTCCTGGGCAAGGCTGCGGCGCTTGCGGGGAAGACGAGGGGCGGTGCTGGCGTTTTCCATTTGGAGTCATCTATCTCGGTTGGGTAAAGAGGCATCATAGCCCATGGTGGTTGTACGATCACCGTTCAGTCGCGACTTTCACTCATATCCTGCGTGCAAAAAAATGCCTCGATACGGATCGAGGCATTTTTCCAGCGCACCCGAAGGCGAACGCCGCTTACTTCACCACTTTCAGACTCGGCCGACCGCTTGGACGCGGTGGCTCGCTATCCGGTGGCGGCACATCATCGCCGTCTTCCTCTTCAATCACTTCGTCGTCCTCGAAAGGCGACTCCAGATCGAACACCATGCCTTGGCCGTTCTCCCGGGCATAGATGCCGAGGATAGCGCCAATCGGCACGTACAGCGTGTGCGGCACACCGCCGAAACGCCCTTCGAAGCTGACCGCTTCATTGTCCATGTGCAGGTGGCGCACGGCACTGGGTGATACGTTCAACACAATCTGCCCGTCACTGGCAAACCCCTGCGGTACCTGAACCGCAGGAAACTCGGAATTGACCAGCATGTGCGGGGTGCAATCGTTATCCACAATCCACTCATAGAGCGCGCGGACCAGGTAAGGTCGACTGGAGTTCATCAACGGCTCCTTAAGCCTTAGCGCATATCGCGTTCGACACCAGACAGACTTGCCTGGAAAGCCTCACGCGCAAACTGGCGCTCCATGTAATCAAGCAACGGCTTGGCCGGCCGTGGCAGTTCAATGCCCAGAATCGGCAAGCGCCAGAGTATGGGTAATAGGCAGCAATCCACCAAGCTTTGTTCCTCACTGAGGAAAAAAGGTTTATCAGCGAACAACGGCGAAACACCGGTCAGGCTCTCGCGCAATTCCTTGCGCGCCTGCACCCGAGCGGCTTCTTTGCTGCGGGTATCCAGGATCAAATCCACCAGCCCGCACCAATCTCGCTGGATCCGATGGATCAGCAGGCGGCTGTTGGCACGGGCCACCGGATACACCGGCAGCAAAGGCGGATGCGGGTAACGCTCATCCAGATATTCCATCACCACGGTTGACTCCCACAACGCCAGGTCACGATCGACCAGGGTGGGCAAGCTGCCGTAAGGGTTCACTTCGATCAGTTTCGGCGGATGACGACCCACCTCCACACTGATGATCTCGGCGCTGACACCCTTCTCTGCGAGTACGATGCGTACTCGGTGGGAATAGTGGTCGGCGGGGTCGGAGTAACAGGCCAACCGATTGGTCACGCCCATGGCGGTCCTCCTCGCTTGTTGAAATTATGGAAAGCTCAAAAACGAGCGCGCCCAGAAAGCATCTCTGCAGCCTCTGGAAAGTCCAGGTCGCTACGGGTTAGAGATGCCGCTGGGCGCGCAAGATTAACAGCAATTGCTTACGGTTGGATCAATGCACATCCTTCCAGTATTCGCGTTTAAGCAGATAAGCGAATACGAAGAAGAAAGCCAGGTACAGCAAGACATACGTCCCGATGCGCTGGTGTTGCAGTTTGACGGGGTTGGCCGAATAGGCCAAGAAGGTCACAAGATTCTTGACCTTCTCGTCAAACTGCTCGTCAGTCAACGAACCAGGGGTTTCTATCTTCAGTTGATCGCACGCTTCATGAGTCAAAGGCGTCCCGGTCAACGGATCATATTGCTTCTTGCCGTCTTCGACGACCTGAACCTGCTTGCATCCTACCACTTGCTTGCCTTGCAGGCCGACCAGAACGTTAGGCATGCCGACGTTCGGGAACACACGGTTGTTCACGCCATAAGGGCGCGCCGGGTCCTCGTAGAAGGATTTCAGGTAGCCGTAGAGCCAGTCGGTGCCGCGTACACGTGCCACCAGCGTCAAGTCAGGCGGCGCTGCGCCGAACCAGGTCTTGGCGTCGGCAGGCTTCATGCCGATATTCATGTGGTCGCCGATCTTGGCACCGGTGAACACCAGCTTCTCCAGCATCATTTCATGGGGGATACCGAGGTCATCGGCCACCCGCTCGTAACGCTGGAACTTGGCGCTGTGGCAGCCCATGCAGTAGTTGGCGAACGTACGCGCGCCGTCTTGCATAGCCGCCTTGTCAGACACGTCGATATCGACTTTTTCCAGTTCCGGGCCGCCGTGTTCGGCAGCGAAGGACAGTAGCGGCAGCGCCGCAAGCATCAATGCAACGAATAATTTTTTCATCAGCCAGTCACCCTTTCCGGAACCGGTTTGGTCTTCTCGAGCCGGGTGTAGAACGGCATCAGAATGAAGTAGGCGAAGTACAGGAAGGTGCAGACCTGCGACAGCAGCGTACGCTCAGGGGTCGGCGCCAATACGCCCAACACGCCCAGAATCACGAATGCTATGCAGAACACCCACAGCCAGATTTTGCTCAGCCAGCCTTTGTAGCGCATGGACTTGACCGGGCTTCGGTCGAGCCACGGCAACACGAACAGCACCGCAATGGCCGCGCCCATGGCGATGACGCCCATGAGTTTGTCGGGGATCGCCCGCAAGATCGCGTAGAACGGCGTGAAGTACCAGACCGGGGCAATGTGCTCAGGTGTCTTGAAGGCGTTCGCCTGTTCGAAGTTCGGCTTCTCGAGGAAATAACCACCCATCTCCGGGAAAAAGAACACGATCGAGCAGAACACGAAGAGGAACACGACCACGCCGACAATGTCTTTCACGGTGTAGTACGGGTGGAACGGGATGCCATCCAGCGGGATGCCGTTCTCGTCCTTGTGCTTCTTGATGTCAACGCCGTCCGGGTTGTTGGAACCCACTTCGTGCAGCGCCAGGATGTGCAGCACCACCAGGCCCAGGATCACAATCGGCAGCGCCACGACGTGCAGGGCGAAGAAGCGGTTCAGGGTGATACCGGAGATCAGGTAGTCACCACGGATCCACTGGGTCAGGTCGTTGCCGATGACCGGAATGGCACCGAACAGCGAGATGATCACCTGGGCGCCCCAGTACGACATCTGGCCCCATGGCAGCAGGTAGCCCATGAAGGCTTCCGCCATCAGCGCCAGGTAGATCAGCATGCCGAACACCCACACCAGCTCGCGGGGCTTCTGGTACGAACCGTAGAGCAAGCCACGGAACATGTGCAGGTAGACCACGATAAAGAACGCTGAAGCGCCGGTGGAGTGCAGCAGGCGCAGGATCGAGCCGTACTCGACGTCACGCATGATGTATTCGACGGAAGCAAACGCCTCCTCCGCCGACGGGGTGTAGCTCATCGTCAGCCAGACACCGGTGACGATCTGGTTGACCAGCACCAGCAGTGCCAGGGAGCCAAAGAAGTAGAAGAAGTTGAAGTTCTTCGGGGCGTAATACTTGCTGAGATGGTCTTCCCACATTTTAGTAGCGGGGAAGCGTGCATCGACCCAATCCATGAACTTGCTCATCACGCGTTCTCCTTATCGAGGCCAATGACAATGAGGTCGTCAGTTTCGTAGGTATGCGGAGGCACGGGCAGGTTCAAGGGAGCGGGCTGGGACTTGTAGACGCGACCCGCCAGATCGTAGTGGGAGCCGTGGCAGGGGCAGAAATAACCACCGACCCAGTCTTTACCCAGATCGACTGGGGCAACTTCCGGGCGGAAGGTGGGTGAGCATCCCAAGTGGGTACACAGGCCGACCAGCAGCAGAATCTCTGGCTTGATCGAACGTGCTTCGTTTTTGGCGTAGGCGGGTTGGTCGGATTTCTCAGATTTGGGGTCAGACAGCTGGCCTTCGATCTTTTTCAGATTTCCCAGGATTTCCTCCGTACGACGAACAATGAATACCGGCTGGCCGCGCCACTCAGCAATCATCTGCTGGCCTGGTTCGATCTTGCTGATATTCACCTTCACCGGTGCACCTGCGGCTTTCGCCTTGGCACTGGGAAACCATGACCCCACGAACGGGACCGCAGCCCCCACCGCTCCTGCAGCACCCACCACGGATGTGGCTGCTACCAAGAAGCGACGCCGGCCTGCATTCACGCCGTCATTGCTCATTCAGTCCTCTCCCATCAGCTTTTTGGCCTGTTAAATCAGGCGTCTACTAAGTATTAAATCTGAACTTATAAAAATTTTGCCGAATGGTAATGAAAAGCCCCACGTCTGACAAGGGAATTGCCCGGGGCTCCGCCTCCAGGCCTTGTAGTATAGGGGGTCTACGGATGTGGCAAGTTGTCACGGTGAAAAATGTGCATAAATCGCAGGCAATAAAAAACGCCCAGCTCCGTAAGGAGGCTGGGCGTTTTTGTGGAACGTAAAGCGAATTAACGCTTCGAGTACTGCGGACGCTTACGCGCTTTACGCAGACCGACTTTCTTACGTTCAACTTCACGGGCATCACGAGTCACGAAGCCAGCTTTGCGCAGAGCGCCACGCAGGGTTTCGTCGTACTGCATCAGAGCGCGAGTGATACCGTGGCGGATTGCGCCAGCTTGACCACTTACACCGCCACCGATAACGGTGACGTAGATGTCGAACTTTTCAACAGTCTCGGTCAATTCCAGCGGCTGACGAACTACCATGCGGGCAGTTTCGCGACCGAAGAAGTTGTCCAGAGTGCGGTTGTTGATCGAGATGTTACCAGTGCCCGGACGCAGGAAAACGCGTGCGGTTGCGGTTTTGCGACGGCCAGTGCCGTAATTTTGAGTCGCCGACATAATGAACTATTCCGTTAAAACTTCAGTTCTTGGGGCTGCTGAGCAGCATGAGGGTGTACAGCGCCCGCATAGACTTTCAGCTTGCGAAACATATCGCGACCCAGTGGGCCCTTCGGCAGCATGCCTTTGACCGCGATTTCGATCGGGGCTTCAGGCTTCTTGGAGATCAGGCCTTCAAAGTTGGAAGACTTGATACCGCCTGGGAAACCGGAGTGACGGTAGTACATTTTGTCTTGCGCTTTGTTGCCGGTAACACGTACCTGCTCAGCGTTGATGATCACGATGTAGTCACCGGTGTCAACGTGAGGGGTGTACTCAGGCTTGTGCTTGCCACGCAGACGGCTGGCGACTTCAGTGGCCAGACGACCCAGGGTCTGACCAGCGGCGTCGACGACAAACCAGTCGCGCTGAACTGTTTCCGGTTTTGCAGTAAAAGTTGTCATTCTTTAATAGCCTCAGGGGCCGCCCTGTAAATTAGACGGCGGATCTTACTGAATAGTGCTTACTTTGACAAGTCAAAGGCAGCCGGATACAGACGCTATCGGGGGCTCGGGTCGGCGCGTCCGTTCAACGGCAAGATTCTTCGGCAGGCGGCGCATCACTTCCACTGCAGAAAGAGGTGGGCAATTATGCAGATTGCGAAAAAAAATTCAACCTGCTTTTATGATTGTTTTCCCTGAAGGAGTACCCGATGGATTATCGACAGCTGGGCCGTACGGATCTGAACGTGAGCGCGATAGCCCTGGGCACCATGACGTGGGGCGAGCAGAACAGCGAGGCAGAGGCCTTCGCGCAGATCGAACGGGCCAAGGCGGCGGGGATCAACTTCCTCGATACCGCGGAAATGTACCCGGTGCCGCCCAAGGCCGACACCTATGCCACCACCGAACGCTATATCGGCAATTACTTCAAAAGCCGCGGCGACCGCGGCGACTGGATCCTCGCCAGCAAGATCGCCGGCCCCGGCAACACTATCGACTACATCCGCGATGGCCACCTGCGCCACAACCGCAAGCACATCGTCGAGGCACTGGACGCCAGTCTCAAGCGCCTGCAAACCGACTGGATCGACCTCTACCAGTTGCACTGGCCGGAGCGCAGCACCAACTTCTTCGGCCAACTGAGCTACAAGCACAAGGACGAAGACGACCTCACCCCGCTGGAGGAAACCCTCGAAGCCCTGGACGAGCAGGTCAAGGCCGGTAAGATCCGCCATATCGGCCTGTCCAATGAAACCCCGTGGGGCACCATGAAATTCCTGGCCCTGGCCGAAGCCCGTGGCTGGACCCGCGCGGTATCGATCCAGAACCCCTACAACCTGCTCAACCGCAGCTTTGAAGTGGGCTTGGCCGAAGTGGCCATCCGTGAGCAATGCGGCCTGCTGGCTTACTCGCCCCTGGCGTTCGGCATGCTCAGTGGCAAGTACGAAGGTGGCGCACGCCCGGCCAAGGCGCGCCTGACCGAGTACAGCCGCTTCAGCCGCTACTTCAACCCGCAGTCGGAGGCGGCGTGCAGCCGTTATGTGGCACTGGCGCGGGAGCATGGCCTGGATCCGGCGCAGATGGCATTGGCGTTTGTGACACAACAGCCGTTCGTGACCAGCAACATTATTGGCGCCACGAACCTGGAGCAACTGGACAGCAACATCGCCAGTGCTGATCTGAAGCTGTCGAAGGAAGTACTGGAAGGGATTGAGGCGATTCAGAAGGATCATCCGAATCCTGCGCCTTGATTGATCTGTAGAGCGCTATCGGGGGCCTGCCCCCGATGACGCATTCAAGACCAGCAAAAATCAAAGCGCCCGCGCAATGATCTCCTTCATGATCTCGTTGGTCCCCGCATAAATCCGCTGCACCCGCGCATCCGCCCACGCCCGCGCAATCGGGTATTCCCACATGAAGCCGTAGCCGCCGTGCAACTGCACGCACTCATCCAGCACCTTGCATTGCAGGTCCGTGGCCCAGTACTTGGCCATCGCGGCAGTGGGCACATCCAGCTTGCCTTCCAGGTGCAGCGCCATGCATTTGTCGACGAATACGCGGCCGATCTGAATCTCCGTGGCCATCTCCGCCAGCTTGAAACGGGTGTTCTGGAAGTCGGCAATCGCCTTGCCGAACGCCTTGCGCTCACGGGTGTATTCCAGGGTCCACTGCAACGCCGCCTCGGCAGACGACAGCGCGCCAATCGCGACAGTCAGACGCTCCTGGGGCAATTCCTGCATCAAGTAGGCGAAGCCCATGCCGGCCTGGCCCAGCAGGTTTTCCTTGGGCACCCGCACGTCCTGGAAGAACAGCTCCGAGGTGTCCTGGGCCTTCATGCCGACCTTCTCCAGGCGCTTGCCCTTGGCGAAGCCGGGCGTATCGGACTCCACCAGAAACAGGCTGGTGCCCTTGGCACCGGCCTTGGGATCGGTCTTGGCGACCACGATCACCAGCTCAGCCAAGTACCCGTTGGTGATAAAGGTCTTGGAGCCATTGATCACATACTCATCACCGTCCAGCACCGCGGTGGTCTTGACCCCTTGCAAGTCGGACCCGGCACCCGGCTCGGTCATGGCGATGGCCGTGACCATCTCACCAGAGATCAACTTGGGCAGGTACTTGTGCTTCAGCGCTTCACTGCCGTAATGCAGGATGTAGGGCGCGACAATGTCCGAATGCAGGGAAAAGCCGATGCCGGTCAGGCCCAGGCGACTGATCTCTTCGATCACTACTGCGCTGTAGAGAAAGTCCGCGCCCAGCCCGCCGTATTCCTCCGGCAGATGGGAACACAACATCCCCGCCTCCCCCGCCTTGCTCCACAGGTTACGGTCGATGTAGCCCTGCTTCTCCCATTGCCCGTGAAACGGTGCAGCGTCTTTTTCAAGAAAGGTGCGCACGCTCTGACGGAAGAGTTCGTGCTCCGGGCTGAACAAGGTTCTCGGAATCATGGGTCACCTGCGTGGATTGTCGGACAAGGACGAGCCCACAGAGCCTATGCCCCGATGGCGTCACAGGACACTGGACACATGCGACAAAAAATAAGACGATCCAGCCGTCTGGTGACCACTTTCCCCTATAAGAATAAATGAAATTATGTCTAACCAAATCTCCACGCCATTGCGGCGCGTCAGCATTTTGGCCATTGATCGGGTATTCGCTTCGACCCTGATGCAGGCCAAGGACTTCTTCCATCTCGCCAGCCTGCGTTATGGCAAACAGCAAGGCCTGGGCCTGACCCCAGCGTTCGAAACACGCCTGGTGAGCCCCGACGGAAAATCGGTGCGCAGCTTCAGTGACGTGATCATGCCGGTGGACGGCGGCCTGGAAGACGCCGACATTATCGTGCTACCAGCCTTCTGGGATGACTTCGATGCCCTGTGCGCGCGCTACCCGCAAGTGCTGCCGTGGCTGCGCGAACAGCATGCACGGGGCGCGGTACTCTGCGGCGAAGCCACCGGGGTGTTCTGGCTGGCCGAAGCCGGCCTGCTCGATGGCAAGGAGGCGACCACCTACTGGCGTTTCTTCAACGCGTTCGGCGAACGCTTCCCCAAGGTCCAGCTCAACCAGGACAAGCACCTCACCGACGCCGACAACCTGTATTGCGCCGGCGGCACCACCTCGGCGTGCGACCTGTATATCTACCTGATCGAACGCTTCTGCGGCGCCAACATCGCCCAGGCCGTGGCCCGCGACATCCTCTACGAAGTGCAGCGCAGCTACTCGCCGGGACGTATCGGTTTTGGCGGCCAGAAGCTGCACCAGGACGTGATCATCCTGCAGATCCAGCATTGGCTCGAAGAGCACTTCGCCGACAAATTCCGCTTCGAAGACGTCGCCCGGGAACACGGCATGAGCATCCGCAACTTCATGCGCCGCTTCCAGACCGCCACCGGCGACAAGCCGCTGCATTACCTGCAACGGCTGCGTATCGAGACGGCCAAGGGCCTGCTCTCGGGCAGCCGCAAGAGCATCAAGACCATCAGTTATGAGGTGGGTTACGACGATGCGAGTTTCTTTGCGCGGTTGTTCAGGCAGCACACGGAGCTGTCACCGAACCAATATCGGCAACAGTTTCAGCAAGCCGCATAAAATAGGGGTATACACAGGGTAAATGTGGGAGGGGGCTTGCTCCCGATTGCGATGGATCTGTCAACTTCTACAGTGACTGACACTCCGCGATCGGGAGCAAGCCCCCTCCCACATTTGATCTGCATTGATCTTAAGGTTTGTGACCGCGCGACAGGAACTCGTGGGACTGCATTTCCAGCAAGCGGCTCAGGGTGCGTTGGAACTCGAAATTCAAGCGGCCACCGGTATAAAGATCCTTGAGCTCGACTTCGGCCGAGATGATCAACTTGACGTTACGGTCGTAGAACTCGTCGACCATGTTGATAAACCGTCGTGCGATGTCGTCGGTGGTGACGCTCATCTGCTCCACGCCGCTGAGGATCACTGCGTGGAAGATCTTGCCCAGTTCGATGTAGTCGTTCTGACTGCGTGGGCCGTCGCACAGTTGGCGGAATTCGAACCAGGCCACGTCATCGCAGGTACGCAGGGCGATGATTTCGCGGTTCTCGATCATCAGCTTGTCGTTTTCCACCGCCTGGGTGCATTCCGGCGTGAGGGCGCGGAAGCTTTTGCGCAGGCTTTCGTGCGCCGCTTCGTTCAGCGGAAAATGGAACAACTCCGCCTGTTCGAGGTGACGCAGACGGTAGTCGACGCCGCTGTCGACGTTGACGATCTCGGTGTTCTGCTTGATCAGCGCAATGGCCGGCAGGAAGCGCGCGCGCTGCAGGCCGTCCTTGTACAGGCCCTCGGGCACGATGTTCGAGGTCGCGACCAGGGTCACGCCGTTCTTGAACAGCTCTTCCATCAGGGTACCGAGGATCATGGCATCGGTGATATCGGAGACGAAGAACTCATCGAAGCAAATGACCCGCGCTTCATCGGAGAAACGCTTGGCGATGATGGTCAGCGGGTTTTTCTCGCCCGGCAAGGTCTTCATCTCTTCGTGCACGCGCTTCATGAAGCGGTGGAAGTGTGTCCGTACCTTTTCCTTGAACGGCAGCGCTTCAAAGAACGTATCGACCAGGTAGGTCTTGCCCCGGCCCACGCCGCCCCAGAAATACAGGCCCTTGACCGGCGTGTGGTCTTTCTTGCCGAACAGCTTGCTGAGCATCCCCGGCTTGCTTTGCGAGGCCGCAACCAGGTCGTCGTACAGGCGCTGCAAATGACGCACCGCCGTTTCCTGGGCCGCGTCATGGAAGAATTCAGGGCGTTTCAGATCAGCTTGGTATCGTTCTAGGGGCGTCATAATTTCGTTAGCAAGGCAACAAAAACGGGCCGTCACTGTAACGACGGCCCTGGATAATGGCAATCAACCCTTGGTCGGGTTAATCCTCGATTGGGGTCAACGCAATGCGCAGGGCTGCAATGGCGGCATCACGGGATGCGGCATCGGCGAACTCGGCGCTGTCGGCCACTGCGGCACCGTCCAGCCATACGCTGAAGCTCAGGGCCTCGCTGCGTACGTCCAGCGCAGCACCACTTTGCAGTTGCTTGGTGACTGCGCCGGCCGCTTTACCATCGGCAAAATTGCGCGACAGCAGCAATTGCTCGCCATCGGCGGCCAACAAACGGAAGCGGAAGCTGCCGTCGTCTTCACGGAAGCTCACGAAACGCGCGGCCTTCGCGGCCTTCTTCTTGACCGCGACCGGCGCTGCTGCCTGTTCGACGAACGAACGCAGGCCCACCGCTTCACGCAACTCGGCCAGGAATGGCGCGGCGACGGCACGGGCTTTCCTGGCGCCGACCTGCAACAGGTCTTCCATGTCCGAAGGGCGCGACATCAACTGGTGGTAACGCTCGCGCGCTTCGCCGAGCTGACCATCAAGCAGCTGGAACAGACGGTTCTTCGCCTCGCCCCAGCCCAGGCCTTGCAGCAGTTCGGCGCGGAATTCTTCTTCCTGGGCCTTGCTCGCAAACGCCTGGTACAGGGTGAACAGGTGTGAGTTATCCGGGTCCTTGGCTTCGCCAGGGGCGCGCGAGTCGGTGACGATGCGCGAGATGGCGTCTTTCATGTCCTTGGCGCTGGTGAACAACGGGATGGTGTTGTCGTAGCTCTTGGACATCTTGCGGCCATCCAGGCCCGGCAAGGTGGCAACGCTTTCCTCGATCAACGCCTCGGGCATGGTGAAGAATTCTTTACCGTTGCCGAACAGGTGATTGAAGCGCTGGCCGATGTCGCGGGCCATTTCCACGTGCTGGATCTGGTCGCGGCCCACCGGCACTTTGTGCGCGTTGAACATCAGGATGTCCGCCGCCATCAGCACCGGGTAGCTGTACAGGCCCATGGTGATGCCCGCATCCGGGTCTTCGCCGGTCTCCACGTTCTTGTCCACCGAGGCCTTGTAGGCATGGGCGCGGTTGAGCAGCCCCTTGGCGGCGACGCAGGTCAGCAGCCAGGTCAGCTCGGGGATTTCCGGGATGTCGGACTGACGATAGAAGGTCACCCGGTTCACATCCAGGCCACCGGCCAGCCAGGTCGCGGCGATTTCCATACGCGAGCGCTGGATGCGCTGCGGGTCATCGCATTTGATCAGGGCGTGGTAGTCGGCCAGGAAGTAGAAGGAGTCGGCATTGGCATCCTGGCTGGCCAGGATCGCCGGGCGGATCGCACCAGCGTAGTTGCCCAGGTGCGGCGTGCCGGTGGTGGTGATGCCGGTGAGGATACGGGTACGAGTCGTCATGGGTAATCGCTTATCAGACTGCTATCAATTCGAGAGGCGCGGCAGCACCAGATCCTTGAGATCGGTGAGCTTGCCATGAAAAAAGTGCCCGCATTCTGCCACTTTCAGCAGCTCATGGGGGCGTTTCAAGGCGGCGGACCAGTCGTAGACGGTTTGCGGGTCGACCACTTCGTCGGTTTCCGGCTGGATCAGGGTCAACGGGCAGCTGTGGGGCAGCACATCGGTATCGCGCAGGCGCATCACCGCCGCGGCGACCATGAACAGGTGCGCGAGCTTTTCGCCTTTGGCTTCCAGGCGGCCGCCGAGGCTGGCCGCCACGTAGCCGCCAAAGGAAAAACCGAGCAGGGTGATCGGCAGGTCGGGGTGCTTTTCACGCAGCCAGGTGGCAGCCGCTTCGGCATCGTCCACTTCACCGGTGCTCATGTCGTGGGTGCCGGCACTCGCGCCGACGCCACGGTAATTGAAACGCAAAGTAATCAACCCGGCATCGCGAGCCGTGCGTTGCAGGGTCGAAACGACTTTATTGAGCATGGTCCCGCCCTGCACCGGATTAGGGTGGCAGATCAGCGCCAGGCCACGTGGCTCGGGGTGATCCAGGTACAGGGCTTCCAATTGGCCTACCGGGCCATCGATCAAAACGGGGGTTTCACGCATGAGCAAGGAATGAACTCCGTGACCTCTCAAAGGGTCGACTCGTCTAGCTAAAAGTCTGTGCATGGCATCATTGCGAGCTTAATCGCGGTATACAGCGCAGGTTTGAGCCGTTAACGTAAAGCAAAGCCGTTTATAGAGGAAGGACTCGTGGAACACTCGCTCTTAGTTTGGTTGTTGCCGACTCTCGCCTTGGTTGCCGGTGTCGCCATTGGATTCCTGGTTGCCCGCCTGCTGCCGAATGCCGCGCCTAACCGCACGCAGCGTCAGTTGGATGACATTCAGGAACGTTTTGACAGTTATCAGAACGAGGTTGTTACCCACTTCAACAGCACCGCGACCCTGGTCAAGAAACTCACCCAGAGCTACCAGGAAGTACAGGATCACCTCGCCGATGGCGCAAACCGCCTGGCCCTCGACGACATCACCCGCCAGCGCCTGCTGGCCGCGCTGCATTCCGATGCACCGCAAACTCCACGGGAACGCCTGACTCCCCCCCGGGAAAACCAGGAGCCGCCACGGGACTACGCGCCAAAAACGCCAAACGCCCCAGGCATGCTGGATGAGCATTACGGCTTGAAGAAGTAAGTTATTTTCAAGCAATAGAAAAGCCCGGTTGATCGCTGATCAACCGGGCTTTTTGTTGGCCTCGCTCTTGCGGGAGGGGGGCTTGCCCTCTCCCACATTGACCAATGTCCGGCCTCAGGCCACAGGTTGCTCTTGAAGCCACCCACCCTCGATCCGCACATGCCGCCCATGGAAGCGCTTGAGGCTGCTGCGATGGCCGACGCTGACAATGCTCAACCCCGGCAGCTCATCAATCAACGCCTGATACAACGTCGCCTCATCCTCTTCATCCATGGCCGATGTCGCTTCGTCCATATAGAGCCATTGCGGCGCGAACAACAAGGCTCGGGCAAAGGCCAGGCGCTGTTGCTCGCCGGGCGAGAGCATGCGTTGCCAATGGTTGGCTTCATCCAGGCGACCCACCAGGTGCGGCAGGCGACAGGTTTCCAGGACCTGTGCATAACGTTCTGCCGAATAGACGCTGTCGTCCTGTGGATAACTCAACACCGCCTTGAGTGTGCCGATCGGCAGATAGGGTTTCTGCGGCAGGAACAGGTAACGCCTGGCCGGCAGGCGAATGCTGCCGTGACCAGCCGGCCAGAGATGTCCCATGGCGCGCAGCAAGGTACTTTTGCCGCTGCCGGAACGGCCGCTGAGCATGACGCGCTGGCCCGGCTCAACGATCATGTTGGCGTCGGTCAGCAGGTGGCGACCATCCACCAGGTTCAAGCCCAGCCCTTGCACCACAAGACGCTCGCCCTCTGCGCTGACGTCGATGGCCGCTGGGCGTTGCTCGTTTTCACGCATGGCCTGCTGAAAACTCAGTAGACGATCGCTGGTCGCGCGCCAGCCGGCCAGGTCGGCGTACGCGCTGATAAACCAGCTGAAGTTGCCCTGCACGTTGCCGAACGCCGAGTTGATTTGCATCAGTTCGCCCAGTTCGATCTTGCCGGAAAAGTAGCGCGGGGCAGCCACGATAAACGCAAAGACGATCGCAATCTGTTCATAGCCGGCAGTGAAGAACGTCAGGCGCTTGGACACCTTCATGATGTCCCAGTAGTTATGCCAGACCTTCCCGAACCGCGCGCTCAACCGCTGATGCTCATTAGGTTCGCCGTTGTACAGGGCGATGCTCTCGGCATTCTCCCGCACCCGCACCATGGAGAAACGCAAGTCCGCTTCGAAGCGTTGCTGCTGGTTGCTCAAGCCGATCAAACGACGACCGATCAGATGGGTCAGCCAACTGCCGACACCGGCATAGACCAATGCACACCAGAACATGTAGCCGGGGATGGTGATACCGAACACTTCAATACTGCCCGACACGCCCCACAGGATGATGGAGAACGACACCAGGCTGACCACATTGCGCAGCAGCCCAAGGCCAAGACTCAGGGTGTTCAGGGTAAAGCTGTTGAGGTCTTCGGAAATCCGCTGGTCCGGGTTATCGGTGTAGCCGCCCTGCTCCAGCTGGTAGTAGTTCTTGTTGCCAAGCCAGCGAGCAAAATACTTTTCGGTGAGCCATGCACGCCAGCGAATGGTCAGCATCTGAGTGAGGTAGAGACGGTAGACCGCGCCGAGAATCGCCACCGTGGCGATACCGCAGAAGTAAACGATCTGTTGCCAGAAGGCGGCGGTGTCCTTGTTTTCCAGGGCGTTGTAGAAGTCCTTGTACCAGTGGTTGAGCCACACGGAAATGGCCACGCTGAACAGCGACAGGCCAATCACCACGGCGAGCAACAACCAGGCCTTGCCCTTCTCTTCACTTTGCCAATAAGGCGTGATCATCGCCCAGGTTCGGCGAAAAAATTGCCCACGCACAGCGTCATTGACCGCAGAGTACTCAGCGTTCTGATTCATCGTTCAGGCTCGTAGGGAGGAAGGCAGGCGTTTGAACCGATCATAGGTGATCGGTTCAGGGTTCCGTGCGGCCTGAAGCAGGCTGTTCAGCTTAGGTTCAGCGGCGTACCGGACGCTTCTGCAGTTTGCGTTGCAGGGTGCGCCGGTGCATGCCCAGGGCGCGGGCAGTGGCGGAGATATTGCCTTCGTGTTCGGTGAGGACGCGCTGGATGTGTTCCCACTGCAGGCGGTCCACCGACATCGGGTTTTCCGGCACCAGGGTGTCGAGGTCGGCGTGCTCGGACAGCAATGCGGCCAGCACATCATCGGCATCCGCCGGCTTGCACAAGTAGTTGCAGGCGCCGCGCTTGATGGCCTCGACGGCCGTGGCGATGCTGGAGTAACCGGTGAGGATCACCACACGCATTTCCGGGTCGAGTTCCAGCAGCTTGGGCAACAGCACCAGGCCGGAGTCGCCATCCATTTTCAGATCGAGCGCGGCGTAGTCCGGCAAGTCGGCCTGGGCGATGGCCAGGCCTTCTTCGGCGGAGCCGGCAGTGCTCACGCGAAAACCGCGACGGCTCATGGCGCGCGCCATCACGCGGGTAAACGTGGCGTCATCATCTACCAGCAACAGGTGCGGCAGTTCTTCGCCTTCGACTTGGATCTCGTCACTCATCGATATCTCCTCGTGCGACACGGGGCAGGCGCAGCTCGGTGAGCGTACCGCCTTCCTCATGACTATAGAGCTTCACTGAGCCGCCCGCGCGGGTCACGCTGGCCTTGCTCAAAAACAGGCCCAGGCCGAAGCCTTTGCCCTTGGTGGTAAAGAAAGGTTTGCCGATCTGCTCGGCGATGGCCAGCGGCACGCCTGCACCATGGTCGCGAATGCTGATCGTCAGGTCATCCACATCCCAATCCAGCCGGACTTCCAGGCCTTCGGGGCAGGCGTCGGCGGCGTTGTTCAGCAGGTTGAGCAAAGCTTGAGTCAGGTCCGGCGGTGGCGCCAGGCGCGGCACGGTCCCCTGCCCCAGCAGATGGAAACGGTAGCTGGCTTCGGGGCGCATCAGGTGCCAGCGGTTCAGGGCTTCGTCGAGCCACTGGGTCACGTCCTGCATCTCGACCGCCAGGCGGCGATTGGCTTCAGCCGCGCGTACCAGTTGCTGCAAGGTTTGCTTGCATTGCTTGACCTGTTCGCGCAGCACGCCGAGATCCTCTTGCAGCGCCGGGTCGTGATGGTCCTGGGTCATTTCGTTGAGCAGCACGCTCATGGTCGCCAGCGGCGTGCCCAATTCGTGAGCCGCGCCAGCAGCCTGGGTGGCGACGGCGAGCAGTTGCTGGTCACGCAGGCCTTCTTCGCGGCGAATGGCGCGCAGTTCTTCCTGGCGGCGCAGCTCTTCGGCCATGCGCGCAGCAAAAAAAGTGATCACGGCGGCAGACAGGGCAAAGCTCAGCCACATCCCGTAGATCTGCAGGTTTTCGCGGGCGATGGGGAACGTTTGCAACGGATAGAACCGCGCCAGCAGCAGGGTGTACAGGGTCAGGGCGATACCCGACAGCACCACCGAGTAGCGCCACGGCAAGGTCACCGCAGCGATGGTCAGTGGCACCAGGTAATAAGACACGAACGGGTTGGTGGAACCGCCGGAGAAATACAGCAACACACTGTGGATAAACAGGTCGCAGGCCAATTGCAGGGCGTATTCCAGCTCCGTCACCGGCCAGGTGGTGCGCAACCGAATGGCGGTAAACACACACAGCACGATGGAGAAACCCAAGGTCACGCCCAATTGCAGCCACGGCAGCGGCAGCAGGTCGAACCAATAGGCGAGCCCGACCGAACCAGCCTGCGCGGCCAGTACCAGGGTACGAATGAACGTCAGGCGCCAGAGGTTCTGGCGGGTGGCGGAAGTCAGTTTTACGGCGGCGAGCATGAGCTCTCCCGATGAGCGCTGCAGGCGGATCGGCAGGAGTATAAACGAAGCGGCGCCTCGGGCATTGGGTGTGTGGCTCTTTGACGCATGGGCGCCGCAGCAGCAAGCCCCAAGTCAAAAGCTGCCAGAAACCTCTTCGCCGCTAACTTGCAGCTTGCCGCTTGAAGCTTTTTTTCTAATTCGTAAACCCGAAGAACCCGACACCACCGTCTACAGTCATACCGATACGAACACCCTAAGGAGCTTCCATGTCTCGTTTCACTCGCAGTGCAGTTGTTCTCACCCTCAGCGCCAGCGCCCTGGCCAGCCTTCCGGCACTGGCCGCCGATGCACTGAATTACAACCAGATTTCCCTGCGCGCCGAGGTCAGCCAGGAAGTGGCCCGCGACAAGATGATCGTCACCCTCTACACCGAGTCCCAGAACACCGACCCGGCCAAGCTCGCCGCCGAAATCACCACCACCATGAACACGGCCCTGGGCCAGGCGCGCGAAGTCCAAGGCGTGATCTTGCGCCAGGGCAGCCGTAACAGCTACCCGATCTACGACAACAAGAACCAGAAGATCACCGGCTGGCGCGAGCGCGCCGAACTGCGCCTGGAAAGCGCGGACTTCCCGGCGCTGTCCAAACTCACCGGCGAGTTGCTCAATACCCTGAAAATGGAAAACATGGACTTCGCCATCGCCGACACCACGCGCAAGGCCAGCGAAGACGCCCTGCTCAAGGACGCGGTCGCCGCGTTTAAAGCACGCGCGCAACTGGCCACCGATGCGCTGGGCGGCAAGGGCTACAAGATCGTCAACCTGAACTTCAACACCAATGGTTATCCACAGCCCTATGCACGTGGAGGGATGATGATGAAAGCCGCCATGATGGATTCGGCGCCGGCACCAGAAGTAGAAGCCGGTACCAGCCAGGTGAGCATGAGTGCCGATGGGGTGATCGAAGTGTTGCAATAACCCCGGTTTCGACAAAACAAAGGCGCAGCCCTCACGGCTTGCGCCTTTTTTTGCGCTTGTTCCACACGACCTCGTCATATCCAGCGGCATATTCGGCGGAATCAAGCACCCGGTTTTCGTTACGCAAAGAGTGCCCACGCTAACAGGGAGTGCTGTGGCAGTACTTATTCACTTCACGAGAACTGAAACCATGTACGCACCTTCAAGCAAAACCACCTCCCCTATTCGGCAATACATCGACCCTGTTTCAAGCGGGCCGATAAACAACAGCGAATCAGCCGTCACGCGGGCGTCACAAGATACGCCTGGCCCGTCCACCTCCCCTCACGAAACAGCGCTGCTTAACGAATACCTGGCAGCGGTGCAAAGCAAAGTACTGGGCAACAATCCCGGGCTTATAAAAGTCCCCCCCGAGAGCAATTTGGGCCAGTGGCTCGAAGTCTATCGGGTGCAGTTGCAGCACCCTGTGGTTCAAGGTTGGATGCGCGACCAGAAGATCGACCAGAACACGCTTTTAACCGTCAACCCCCGCACAGGCACTCTGACTGCCATGGCGGACGGAAACATGAAAACGTTCTCCCTCACGGACAACTCCGGTTGGGGCCAAGTCAGCCGCCCGCTTCTTGAGGCGGCCAAAATCATTGCGCCGGGAACTGTTGAGAAGTTGCAGGTACGCTTTGGCGAAGACTACATTCAAGTACGCGCAGGGCTGGTAGCCAACTTCCAGGGTGAGCGCCTTCCCACATCACTGGCCGAGGCGCGGACACAAATCAGGCGACTGGAACACAACAAAGCCTTCGACCCCATCCCGCCGGATGATCCCGTACGCCCAGCCAACCAGCGCTCGGCGCAAGCCCTTGAACAACTCAAGCTCAGTGCCGAAACGTTCTACACCCATGCACCTCAGGCATTGGCCTACAAGCATCTGGCAGTGGAGGTTGCCGAGACACTGCCAAACGTACGTGCACAAGCAAAACAATGGGCGGAGTCCGTCATTTTCAACCTGACAGGCAAACATGTGGATGCCGATACACTTTACTTGAACCGTTTCAATGGCTCGCAAAGCGCTTCAACAGCTACCGGCTGGGAGCATAAGGGCGAGGAGCCGACCGCCTCTCTGCGCCTGCCGGATGCACTGCTGAAAAACTTCTCTGAAAACGACTGGGTCCCCGGCAATCTGGACTCGCAAGCCGGTTTATATATAGACGGCCCCGGTAAAAGTGAAACCGGGGGGTACGGTGCGCATAACCAATTCCCGCTGGCCCCTTCGGTGCTTATGCATACGAGTTGGAAAACCGACTTCCAATCGGTCATGACACAAAAAATCGACGACTTCTGGAACACCCACAGCAATGACTACCAGACGGCGATCAAAGGCGAGTTTGCCTACCAGGCCCGAAAACAACTGAAGACAGCCGCCGCCAGGCCGCCGGCCGAGCAAGCGCTGCAAGCGCCCGAGTATCGGTTCACGCGGGAGGACTACCGCTTGGTCATGGGCGCGGCGTCCAATCTTCCGCTCGACGAAAATGCACCGATCAACGTCGAACAGCTCAAGGCCGAGGCCCCTGTAAAAGGTGCGGTCCAGGCCCACGCCTTCAATATCAAAGGCTTCTTGTCCAACGATATTGTGCGCTTCAGCGCTGCCGACGGTGGCCGCCAGGTCCTCTACATCCCTGGCTCGGAACCCGCATTTCTGCGGTTCGATTCCCTGGAAAAACTGGATCAATGGGTGATCGACCAAACCAAGGACCCGAAAAAGCGCGAATCCTTGATGACTCATTTCCCACTGATCGCCCGCCAGGACCACGAGCCCGGCACTATTGAAAAACTGGCGAAAGTGTTTATGCCCGTATTGTGGTTTACCAACGTGGGCAGCAAAACCGAAGGTCTGGACAGCACTTTCGAAAAACTCGCCAATGGAAAACTGACAGACCCGACGTTCAATGGTGACGGCTCACACCTCAAGGGTGACGTCTTCTCTGCGATGACGTCCGCCAGTAAAGAGCGCATGACCAGTGATGCCGACGTAATGATCAAGTCCAACAGCGAGGTGACGCGGGACACTTGGCTTAACGACATCACCGTGGCGGCGGGCCTGCTGGCAAAGCTGGCGCCTATTGCCGCCCCGGTGGCCGTCGCCGCTGTGGCTACCGGGTTGACCGAATTGGCGCTTGGGGCGGAAAAACAAGCCTCCGGCGATACCCTGGCCGAACGCAATGACGGTGCATCGAAGGCATTCGATGGCTTGCTGAATACGCTGTTCTCGGTGGGCGCCAGTGGCTCGGCTGAAGACCCCTTCATTCCCCCTGGAGAAAAACCGCTCACGCCCACCCCAGAGGAGTCCCCGTGGATTGAACGCCCACGAGCCCTGCCTGGCAGTAACCGCCTGCAGCCCAGCCAAGCGGGCAACATTACCCAATATGGTGTACCGAACGGTGAGCAGCTCATTGAAAGGGCCGTACGCAACGCGAAGGGCATTTACCAGGTCAAGGATGCAACAACCGGCCTGGACCAATGGTTTATTCGCTATACCGACGAGACAGGTATTCGCCAGGTGTTTGAGATAAAAGGCGACTTCAAACTGAGCAATGACTATGTACAGATCATTGACCCCGGTACGGGTAAGCCGGTAATGACGGTGCACGCTAACGGCGAGGGCGACTGGGTCCGCATGAAAACCGATGGCGGAGCCAAGTGGCCGTGGCAGCGCGCGCCTTCGCCGAACCCCAGCAACGACCTCAAAGTAGAGCCAAAACTTTCAGACGGCTTCGAAATCCTGGGCGACCCCAAGACCAGTGGTGCCGATAAGTTTGATGAGATCTTTAAATACAACAGCAACACTGCCTACCAGCAATCGGTGAACAACCTTGAAGAGGCGGGAGTCCTCAAAAGAAAACTCACGGTGTCCTGGACCGTCGAGGAAAACAACTTCGAAGTTTTCCCCGACGAAAGGGCGCAACCCAACGAATATGGCTCAACTGACTATTCGCCAAACTTTATAAAAGACCTGAACCGTGACCGTTATACCGTTCGGATAAAGCAGCCCGAAGGGCACACCACTTTTGAACTGGATGCCACGGGAACTGCCGATGGCGAAACACTGCGTAGGCGCTTGCAGCAGTTCGAGGAGGCAATCCCCGACGCGAACATGCGCTCGCGCATATCCGAAGTCGCTCATCAGGGCAGTGTCGCCCCAGCATCGGTGGAGCTGAAAATGAATCAACTCCAAGAACACGTCGGTTTCAAAGGCAAGGACACCCATTACATCGTCACCTATGACCCGACAACTAAAGAGGCGCAGGTCACCGTCGGAGCCCAAATGACATTGCTCGATCTGGACAAAGATGCTGCCCCCATTCCCAATACCGCCGCCGCCACGGGGCGAACGTTCCACATTCGAGAAAGCAACGACCTGGAAGAAGCGGCAAATCCATACGCCATCGATAAAAGCGCGCCATTCACCCTGAGGACGTCGATTATCACCGACCAGAACTAGCCCTGCGGCTACCTCAAAAACCAGAACGGCGGTAACCTCGGTTACCGCCGTTTTCGTTCGGGCAGCGTTACCTCACTGCCACTTCAGAGGTCTCCATGGAAAGAATCGCCTTCAAACCACTGCTTCTCGCCGCCGGCCTGCTGGCCTTCATGCCGACGGCCCACGCGGCCAGTACCCTGGTCTACTGCTCCGAAGCCAGCCCCGCCGGCTTCGACCCCAGCCAGTACACCAGCGGCACCGACTTCGACGCGTCCGCCGAAACCGTGTTCAACCGCCTGACCCAATTCAAGCGTGGCGGCACTGAAGTCGAACCGGGCCTGGCTACAAGCTGGGAGGTGTCCAAGGATGGTCTGACCTACACCTTCCACCTGCGCGACGGGGTCAAGTTCCACACCACCGATTTCTTCACGCCGACCCGCGACTTCAATGCGGATGACGTGCTGTTTACCTTCAATCGCCTGCTGGATGCCGAGAGCCCGTTCCGCAAGGCCTACCCTTCCGAATCGCCGTACTTCACCGACATGGGCCTGAACACCACGATCAAGAGCGTCGACAAACTCGACGGGCACACCGTGCGTTTCAACCTGAACAACGTCGATGCCTCGTTCGTGCAGAACCTGGCCATGAGTTTCGCCTCCGTGCAATCGGCCGAGTATGCCGCCCAGCTAATGAAAGAAGGCAAGGCCGAAGACATCAACCAGAAGCCGGTGGGCACCGGGCCGTTTGTGTTCAAGCGCTACCAGAAGGACTCGCAGATTCGCTACGTGGCCAATAAACAGTACTGGAAGCCCGAGGATGTGAAACTCGACAACCTGGTGTTCGCCATCACCCCGGACGCTGCGTCGCGCCTGCAAAAACTCAAGGCCGGCGAATGCCAGGTCAGCGGCTACCCGCGCCCGTCGGACATCGAGGTGATGAAGCAGGACCCCAACCTGCGCGTGCTGCAGCAAGCCGGTTTTAACCTGGGCTTCCTGGCTTATAACGTGACCCACCCACCGCTGGACCAACTCAAGGTGCGCCAGGCCCTGGACATGGCCATCGACAAGCCGGCGATCATCAAGGCGGTTTACCAGGGCGCCGGACAATTGGCGCAGAATGCACTGCCACCCGCGCAGTGGTCTTATGACCCGACCATCAAGGATGCCCCGCACGATCCGACCAAGGCCCGCGCGCTACTAAAAGAAGCAGGGGTTGCACCGGGCACTACCATCAACCTGTGGGCAATGACCGTCCAGCGCGCTTCCAACCCGAACGCGCGCATGTCGGCCCAAATGATCCAGCAGGATTGGGAGAAAGTCGGCATCAAGGCCAATATCGTCAGCTATGAATGGGGCGAGTACATCAAGCGCGCCAAAAATGGCGAGCACGATGCGATGATTTATGGCTGGACCGGCGACAACGGCGACCCGGATAACTGGCTCGGCGTGCTCTACAGTTGTGCCGCGGTCAAGGGCAGCAACTACGCCAAATGGTGTAACCCGGCGTACGACAAACTGGTGCAGCAGGCCAAGGTCAGCAGCGACCGCGAGCAACGCATCAAGTGGTATCAGCAGGCACAGAAAATCCTTAAAGAACAAGTACCTATAACACCTATTGCAAACTCGACGGTTTTCCAACCCCTGCGCAAGGAAGTGAAGGACTTCAAGATCAGCCCCTTTGGGCTGACACCGTTCTACGGCGTGAGTCTAGATAAGTAACAGCAATGCCCCAACCGAGTGCGCCAGACGCCTCGGTTGACCCTTCCTGGTGCACCTCCTGCACCGAAAAAAACCTATAAATAAGCTCAAATATGTCAAAACTTTCATAATTGCGACATTCCTGTACGTTCGTACCACTCTTTCCGCCTTGCAACGGTTCAGCATCTTGCAATGGGTATGGCGCCTGCATAAGTATCCGCAGGCCGACTCACGAGGTCGCCCTCACCACCAAAAATGACAACAAATCATGAGGCCAACATGCTTAAACACGCAGTCCTTCCGTTATTAGTGAGCGCTGGCCTTATGGCCGCGGCCCCATTCGCCCAAGCGGCGACTAACCTGGTGTTCTGCTCCGAAGGGAGCCCGGCCGGTTTCGACCCAGGCCAGTACACCACCGGAACAGACTTCGATGCCTCGGCCGAAACCATGTTCAACCGCCTGAGCCAGTTTGAACGAGGCGGCACCGCCGTTGTTCCTGGCCTGGCCACCAGCTGGGACGTGTCCCCGGATGGCCTGACCTACACCTTCCACCTGCGCGAAGGCGTCAAGTTCCATACCACCCCGTACTTCAAGCCGACTCGTGAATTCTCGGCTGACGACGTCCTGTTCACCTTCAACCGGATGATCAACAAAGACGATCCATTCCGTAAGGCCTACCCCACCGAGTTCCCGTACTTCACGGACATGGGGATGGACACCAACATCAAGAACATCGAGAAGGTCGATGCCCACACCGTCAAGTTCACCCTTGGCACCGTGGACGCCGCGTTCATCCAGAACCTGGCGATGAGCTTCGCGTCGATCCAGTCGGCCGAATATGCCGCCCAGTTGCTGAAGAATGGCACGCCTCAGGACATCAACCAGAAGCCAATCGGCACTGGCCCGTTCGTATTCAAGAGCTACCAGAAAGACTCGAACATTCGCTACACCGGTAACAAGGACTACTGGAAACCTGAGGACGTGAAGATCGATAACCTGATCTTCGCCATCACCACCGATCCGTCGGTGCGTATCCAGAAGCTGAAGAAAAACGAGTGCCAGATCACCTTGTTCCCACGTCCGGCCGACCTCAAGGCGCTGGGTGAAGACAAGGACCTGAAACTGCCGCACCAGGCCGGCTTCAACCTGGGCTATGTCGCCTACAACGTCATGGACAAGGTCAAGGGCAGCGACCAGCCCAACCCACTGGCTGACCTGCGCGTACGCCAGGCGCTGGACATGTCGGTGAACAAGCAGCAGATCATCGACTCCGTCTACCAGGGTGCAGGCCAACTGGCGGTCAACGCCATGCCGCCAACCCAATGGTCCTACGACACCACCATCAAGGACGCCAAGTACGATCCCGAGAAAGCCAAGGCGCTGCTCAAGGAAGCGGGTGTCAAGGAAGGTACCGAGATCGTTCTGTGGGCGATGCCGGTTCAGCGTCCGTACAACCCGAACGCCAAGCTGATGGCCGAAATGCTGCAAAACGACTGGTCCAAGATCGGCCTGAAGGTCAAGATCACCAGCTACGAGTGGGGCGAGTACATCAAGCGCTCCAAAGGCGGCGAGAACCAGGCCATGATCATTGGCTGGAGCGGCGACAATGGTGACCCGGACAACTGGCTGAACGTGCTGTTCGGCTGCGACTCCCTGGCCGGTAACAACTTCTCCAAGTGGTGCGACAAGAAATTCGACGGCGTCGTGAAAGAAGCCAAGGCTACGTCGGACGTCGCCAAACGCACCGAGCTGTATAAGCAGGCGCAACATATCCTCAAAGATGCAGTCCCGATGACACCTATCGCGCACTCGACGGTGTATCAACCCATGCGCAACACCGTACAGGACTTCAAGATCAGCCCGTTTGGCCTGAACTCCTTCTATGGCGTGAGCGTAAGCGGCAAGTAAGGACCAATGACGGCGACGTTTCATAACGTCGCCGTTATTGCATCCGCCTCGACCGTAGGAAATAGACCACGCTCGCAATCGCCGCTTCCTACAGCTGCGAACTGCGACAAGTAGCTCTTTTGCCTACAAGGTCAGTCCAATTTGGCGCATTTACTGCGCAGTCCGCGACCCATACCGTCGTAGGACAGCAGAGGCTCCAACCTGGGAAAGGCACTTGCTGTGTGTGGGATCAGTAATGTCCCCCTGGCACTACGCCAGGGTGATTGCTTGCTGATGACAACTACAAACAAGGATCGGGATCGTCATGCGCCATACCACCGTTCTATCCGCAATTTTTGGCACCAGCCTGCTGGCTGTAGCCACGATGGGCCAGGCGGCCGACAAGAAGAGCCTGGTGTTCTGCTCTGAAGGCAGCCCGGCAGGGTTCGACACCGCGCAGTACACCACCGCCACCGATAACGATGTGGCCGAGCCGCTGTACAACCGCCTGGTTGAGTTTGAAAAGGGAGCGACCAACGTCGTACCTGGACTGGCGACCAAGTGGGATATTTCCGAAGACGGCCTGACCTACACCTTTCACCTGCGTGAAGGGGTGAAATTCCACAGCAACAAGGAATTCAAGCCGACGCGGGATTTCAACGCCGACGACGTGCTGTTCACCTTCAATCGCATGCTTGACCCCGACCACCCGTTTCGCAAGGCCTACCCCACCGAGTTTCCGTATTTCAACGGGATGAGCCTGAACAAGAACATCGCCAAGGTCGAGAAAACCGACCCGCATACCGTGGTGATGACGCTGAACTCGGTCGACGCTGCGTTCGTGCAGAACATCGCGATGAGCTTTGCCGCCATCCTGTCGGCCGAATACGCCGAGCAGTTGCTCAAGGAAGGCAAGCCCAGCGATATCAACCAGAAGCCGATCGGCACTGGTCCCTTTGTCTTCCAGCGCTATCAGAAAGACTCGCAGATCCGCTATGTGGGCAACAAACAGTACTGGGACCCGAGCAAGGTCAAGCTGGACCAACTGATTTTTGCCATCAACACCGACGCCTCGGTACGCGTGCAAAAACTCAAGGCCGGCGAATGCCAGGTCACCCTGCACCCGCGCCCGGCCGACGTCGACGCGCTCAAGGCCGACCCGAACCTGCAATTGCTGACCAAGCCGGGCTTCAACTTGGGCTACATCGCCTACAACGTGCGCCACAAGCCGTTCGACCAGCTCGAAGTGCGCCAGGCGCTGGACATGGCGGTGAACAAGCAGAGCATCTTGAACGCCGTGTACCAGGGCGCGGGGCAGTTGGCAGTCAATGCCATGCCGCCGACCCAATGGTCCTACGACGACAGCATCAAGGACGCCGCCTACAACCCGGAAAAAGCCAAGGAACTGCTCAAGGCCGCCGGCGTGAAGGAAGGTACCGAGATCACCCTGTGGGCGATGCCGGTGCAACGGCCGTACAACCCCAACGCCAAGCTGATGGCCGAGATGCTGCAAAGCGACTGGGCCAGGATCGGCCTCAAGGTCAAGATCGTCAGCTACGAGTGGGGCGAATACATCAAGCGCACCAAGAACGGTGAGCACGATGTCAGCCTGATCGGCTGGACCGGCGACAACGGCGATCCGGACAACTGGCTGGGCACCCTCTACAGCTGCGACGCCATCGGCGGGAACAACTACTCCATGTGGTGTGACCCGGCGTACGACAAGCTGATCAAGCAAGCCAAGGTCGTGACCGACCGCGAACAAAGGACTGTTCTGTACAAACAGGCGCAACAACTGCTCAAGCAGCAGGTGCCGATCACACCCGTCGCCCACTCGACGGTCAACCAGCCGTTAAGCGCCAAAGTCGAAGGCTTCAAAGTAAGCCCGTTCGGCCGCAACGTGTTCTCGGGCGTCAGCATTACCCCATAAGAAAATAACCGGATTGCAGGGAGCGAAGTTGGCTCTCTCGCAAACGCGCAGCCTTTTGTTGGGATTTTTCCTACAGCAAACGTTTGCAACAGCTTGATCGAGTTACACACCCAATAGCCGGATCACCAAAAAAGACCGGCATTAAAAAGAGAACCAAAGGAGCTTCAACCCATGAAACTGAGCAGCACAGCGCTTCTGGCCTTGGCCATCAGCAGCATCACGGCCACCGCCTATGCTGAATCCGCAAGCCAGGATTTTGTTCCAACCACCCTGGCCGGGACCAGCGCCCAAAGCGAGGCCAAAGGTTTTGTCGAAGATTTCAGCCTGGGCGGCACCACCCGTAACTGGTACTCCCATGAAAGCAAATACCGTGGCGGCACCTTCGAATACGAGAAACACGGCGTAACCCGTACCGACCGTAACCGCACCAACTGGGTACAGGGCACCATCATCAACGCCAGCTCGGGCTTCACCCAGGGCACTGTAGGCGTCAAGACCGAATTGGCGGTGTACAACGCCCTGGTCCTGGACCGCAGCAAGCGTGATATCAAAGGCGGTTCCAACCGCACCCTGGCCGATTCCGACGGTGATGCAGTCGATCAATGGAGCAAACTAGGCCTGGCCAACGTGCAGTTCCGCGTGTCCAACACAACCTTGACCGCAGGTCGCCAGAACTTCAGCAGCGGCATCGTCGACACCATCGGCAACCGTGCTTTGCCATCGAGCTTCGAAGGTGTGAGCTTCAATAGCGAAGAGTTCAGCAACCTGTCGTTCCAGGGCGGTATCTTCGATCGCGTTTCGCCACGTACCGAACAAAGCCTGTCGAAATTCCGTAGCGAATACGGCAACGGCACCCAGGAAACCGACAAGGTATCGACCCTGGGCGTGAACTACCAGCCGTTGAAAAGCCTGAAAACCAGCTTCTTCGCCGCCAACGTAAAAGACTTCTGGAACCAGTACTACTTCGGCGCAACCCACGAGTTGGGCGACGCCCAGCAACTGGCACTGACCACCGGTTTCAACTACTACAAAACTGTCGATGAAGGCAAAAAAGAGATGGGGGAAATCGACAACGATACCTACTCCCTGTCCCTGGGCCTGGCTCACCAGGCACACAGCCTGACCTTCGCGTACCAGCAAGTGAACGGCAACGAGTACTTCGACTACCTGCACGAAACCAACGGCATCTACCTGGCCAACTCCCTGACCTCGGACTTCAACGGCCCGAACGAGAAGTCCTTCCAGATCGCCTACGCCATCAACATGGCCGAATACGGTGTGCCAGGCTTGAAGTTCAACGCCTACTCGGCCCGCGGCTGGGACATCGACGGTACCCACTACACCGGCAACAATGGCCGTGCCAAGTTCGCCTACGACGGCATCCAGAAACAAGACGGCGAAAAACACCAGGAATACGGTGTAGGCGCCTCTTATGCGATCCAGAGCGGCGCGCTCAAGGCCACCACTGTGCGAGCAACCTACGTTGAGCACCGCGGCAGCGAGTTCCAGTCCGACGGCAGCATCAAAGAGTTCCGCCTGGTCACCACCATCCCGTTCAACATTCTTTAACTAGCACCAGGTAGACGGCAGGCTCAGGACGAGCCTGCCGTCTACGCTTGTCTGGTCCCATCGATTGCAGAGGGCTCTGAATGAAAATGCTCCCGCTACAAGCTGCCGTTGCCGCTGCGCTGTTAAGCGTGGCTATCGGCGTATCGGCCAAACCCCTGGTGGTCTGCACCGAAGCCAGCCCGGAGGGTTTTGACCCGGTCCTGTACACCACCGCCGTCACCGCCGACGCCGCCGCGGAAACCATGTTCAACCGCCTGGTGGACTTCAAGCCCGGCACCACCGAGATCGTGCCAGCGCTCGCCACTTCCTGGGAAATCAGTGACGACGGCCTGACCTATACCTTTCATCTGCGCGACGACGTCAAGTTCCACACCACCGACTACTTCAAACCCACGCGCAACATGAATGCCGACGACGTGCTCTGGAGCTTCCAGCGCCAACTGGACCCGAAACACCCGTGGCACAACAAATCCAGCGTGGGCTACCCGTACTTTGAAAGCATGGGCTTCAAGGAACTGCTCAAGAGCGTGGAGAAGACCGATGACCATACCGTGGTCTTCACTCTGACCCGCCCTGAGGCACCGTTCCTGGCCGATGTCGCGATGCCGTTCACCGCCATCCACTCCGCCGAGTACGCCGACAAGCTACTCGCCGCCGGCAAGACCGAAGAGCTCAACAGCAAGCCGATCGGCACCGGCCCGTTCATTTTCACACGCTACCAGAAGGACGCTCAGGTGCGCTTCAAGGCCAACCCGGAGTACTTCCGTGGCAAGCCTCCGGCCGATCCGTTGATCCTGGCCATTGCGGTCGACAACAACGTGCGCCTGCAGAAGCTCAAGGCCAACGAATGCCAGATCGCGCTGTATCCCAAGCCCGACGACCTTCCCAGCATCAAGAAAGACCCAAACCTGAAGGTCGCCGAACTGGCGGCGATGACCACCGCATACACCGCCCTGAACACCACCCACAAGTACATGAGCGACGCGCGGGTGCGTCACGCGATCAACATCGCGTTCGACAAGAAAGGCTACAACGAATCCCTGTATGGCAAAGGCAACGCCGTGGACGCCACCGGGCCGTATCCGCCGACCCTGCTGGGCTTCAACGATAAGCTGAAAAACCCTGAACGCGACCTGGACAAGGCCCGTGCCCTGCTCAAGGAAGCCGGTGTACCGGAAGGCACCGAGTTCACCCTGTTTACCCGTAACGGCGGTGGCCCGACCAACCCCAACCCGATGCTCGGCGCCCAGCGCATGCAGGCGGATCTGGCGCAGATCGGCCTGAAAGTGAACATCAAGGTCATGGAATGGGGCGAGATGCTCAAGCGCGCCAAAGCCGGCGAGCACGACATGGTTTCCGCCGGCTGGGCCGGTGACAACGGCGATCCGGATAACTTCCTTACGCCGAACCTGAGTTGCGATGCAGCGAAAAACGGCGAAAACTACGCCCGCTGGTGTAACAAAGAGTTTCAGGACTTGATCGATAAGGCCCGCGCCGACGCTGAACCCCAGCAGCGGGCCGCACTCTATCAACAAGCCCTGGAGGTTTTCGACAAGGACCAACCGTGGATTCCCATGGCGTACCCGAAAATGTTCACCGCCATGCGCAAGAACGTCGAGGGTTATACCCAAAGCCCTCTGACGAACAATAACTTCGCCACCACCCAGGTGAAGTAAATAAGAGAAACGCTCGGCACCGCCCACCAGGACGGTGCCGAACCTGCCTAACCGGCTGATTGAGGTACACCACAAGATGTTTAGTTTTATTGCCCGCCGACTGGGGTTATTGATCCCCACGTTTTTCGGCATCACGTTGCTCACGTTTGCGTTGATACGCATGATCCCTGGCGACCCTGTCGAAGTCATGATGGGCGAGCGGCGCGTCGACCCCGAGATGCACGCACAGGCAATGGAACGCCTTGGCCTTAACAAGCCGCTGTACGCGCAATACCTGGACTACGTCGGCAAGCTCGCCCACGGCGACCTTGGCGAATCCCTGCGTACCCGCACCAGCGTGTGGACCGAGTTCACCGCCCTCTTCCCGGCAACCCTGGAACTGTCCATGGCCGCCCTGTTGTTCGCCGGCATCCTGGGCCTGTTGGCCGGGGTGATCGCGGCACTCAAGCGAGGATCCCTGTTCGACCATGGGGTGATGGGCATCTCCCTGGCGGGCTATTCGATGCCGATCTTCTGGTGGGGCCTGATCCTGATCATGTTCTTCTCGGTGAGCCTGGGCTGGACCCCGGTTTCCGGGCGAATAGACCTGCTCTACGACATCGAGCCGCGCACCGGCTTCATGCTGATCGACACCCTGCTGGCTGACGAGCCGGACGCGTTCTGGGATGCGCTGCACCACCTGATCCTGCCGGCCATCGTGCTCGGCACCATCCCGTTGGCAGTGATCGCGCGGATGACCCGTTCATCCATGCTCGAGGTGCTGCGCGAAGACTACATCCGCACCGCCAAGGCCAAGGGCCTGTCGCCGGCGCGCGTGGTGTTCGTGCACGGCCTGCGTAACGCGCTGATCCCGGTACTCACCGTGGTCGGCCTGCAAGTCGGCACCCTGCTGGCCGGTGCGGTGCTGACCGAAACCATCTTCTCGTGGCCCGGCATCGGCAAATGGCTGATCGAGGCCATCGGCGCGCGAGACTACCCGGTGGTGCAAAACGGCATCCTGCTGATCGCCTGTCTGGTGATCCTGGTGAACTTCGTGGTGGACATCCTCTACGGCTTCGCCAACCCACGCATCCGTCACCAGCGCTGAGATCATGACCATGACCACACCTACTCAAGTGTCAGCAGTCGATCAAAGCCTGCTGTACCCGTCGCCGTACAAAGAATTCTGGCAAGCCTTTTCCAAGAACAAGGGCGCGGTTGCCGGCCTGCTGTTCATGTTGCTGATCGTGTTCTGCGCGATCTTCGCCCCCTGGGTAGCGCCGCATAACCCGAGCGAGCAATACCGCGATTTCCTGTTGACCCCGCCGTCGTGGCTGGAAGGCGGGCAGATCCAGTTCCTGCTCGGCACCGATGAGCTGGGCCGCGACCTGCTCTCGCGTCTGATCCAGGGCTCGCGCCTCTCGTTGCTGATCGGCTTGTCGTCGGTAGTGATGTCGCTGATCCCGGGCATCCTGCTGGGCCTGTTCGCCGGCTTCTTCCCGCGCCTGCTCGGGCCGACCATCATGCGCCTGATGGACATCATGCTGGCCCTGCCCTCGCTGCTGCTGGCGGTTGCCATTGTCGCGATCCTCGGCCCTGGCCTGATCAACACCGTGATCGCCATCGCCATCGTGTCGCTGCCTTCCTACGTACGTCTGACCCGCGCTGCGGTGATGGGCGAGCTGAACCGTGACTACGTGACTGCCGCCCGCCTCGCCGGTGCCGGCCTGCCCCGCCTGATGTTCATCACCGTTCTGCCTAACTGCATGGCACCGCTGATCGTGCAGGCGACCCTGAGTTTCTCTTCGGCGATCCTCGATGCCGCGGCCCTGGGCTTCCTTGGCCTTGGCGTACAACCGCCAACCCCCGAGTGGGGCACCATGCTGGCTTCGGCCCGTGACTACATCGAACGCGCCTGGTGGGTGGTGAGCCTGCCTGGCCTGACCATTTTGCTCAGCGTGCTGGCAATCAACTTGATGGGTGACGGCCTGCGCGACGCGCTGGACCCGAAACTCAAGAACGCCGCCTGAGGAGATTCCCATGTCACTGTTAGAAATCAAGAATCTCAACGTCCGCTTCGGCGACAAGACCGCCGTGCCGGTGGTCGATGGCCTCGATATTGCCGTCGACAAGGGCGAAGTCCTGGCCATCGTTGGCGAGTCGGGCTCGGGTAAATCCGTGACCATGATGGCGCTGATGGGGCTGATCGAGCACCCTGGCATCGTCACCGCCGACGCCCTGAACTTCGACGGCAAGGACATGCTCAAGCTGAGCAACCGCCAGCGCCGCCAGATCGTCGGCAAAGACCTGGCGATGGTGTTCCAGGACCCGATGACCGCGCTGAACCCTAGCTACACCGTGGGTTTCCAGATCGAAGAAGTGCTGCGCCTGCACCTGAAAATGTCCGGCAAGCAAGCCCGCAAGCGCGCCATCGAGCTGTTGGAAAAAGTCGAGATCCCAGGCGCCGCCAGCCGTATGGACGCCTACCCGCACCAGTTGTCCGGCGGTATGAGCCAGCGTGTGGCAATCGCCATGGCGATTGCCGGCGAGCCGAAACTGCTGATCGCCGACGAACCGACCACGGCGTTGGACGTCACCATTCAAGCGCAAATCATGGACCTGCTCCTGGCCCTGCAAAAAGAGCAGAACATGGGCCTGGTACTGATCACCCACGACCTGGCAGTGGTGGCTGAAACCGCCCAGCGCGTGTGCGTGATGTACGCCGGACAAGCCGTGGAAGTCGGCCAGGTGCCGCAGTTGTTCGATATCCCGGCGCACCCGTACAGCGAAGCGCTGCTCAAGGCGATCCCCGAGCACAGCCTCGGCGCCACGCGCCTGGCCACGCTGCCGGGTATCGTGCCCGGCCGCTATGACCGCCCGCAGGGTTGCCTGCTGTCGCCACGCTGCCCGTATGTGCAGGAAAGCTGCCGTGCCCAGCGGCCCGGCCTTGATCCGAAAAGCAACAGCCTTGCGCGCTGCTTCTACCCCTTGAACCAGGAGGTGGCGTAATGGCCGTCGTTCTTACTGCCCGCGACCTGACCCGGCATTACGAAGTGTCCCGTGGCCTGTTCAAGGGCCACGCCACCGTGCGTGCCCTCAACGGCGTGTCCTTCGAACTGGAAGCCGGCAAGACCCTCGCGGTTGTAGGCGAGTCAGGTTGCGGCAAATCCACCCTGGCCCGTGCGCTGACGCTGATTGAAGAGCCATCCTCGGGCTCGTTGAAAATCGCCGGCCAGGAAGTCGCCGGTGCCGACAAGGCCCAGCGCAAGCAATTGCGCAAAGACGTGCAGATGGTGTTCCAGAGCCCGTATGCCTCGTTGAACCCACGCCAGAAGGTTGGTGATCAACTGGGCGAGCCGCTGCTGATCAACACCAACCTGTCCGCCGCCGAACGCCGCGAGAAAGTGCAGGCGATGATGAAGCAAGTGGGCCTGCGCCCTGAGCATTACCAGCGCTACCCGCACATGTTCTCCGGTGGCCAGCGTCAGCGCATTGCCCTGGCGCGCGCGATGATGCTGCAACCGAAAGTGCTGGTGGCGGATGAACCCACCTCGGCGCTGGACGTGTCGATCCAGGCCCAGGTGCTCAACCTGTTCATGGACCTGCAGCAGGAATTCAACACCGCCTACGTGTTCATCTCCCACAACCTGGCGGTGGTGCAGCACGTCGCCGACGATGTGATGGTGATGTACCTCGGTCGCCCGGTGGAAGTGGGCCCCAAGGAAGACATCTACGCCCGCCCCCTGCATCCGTACACCCAGGCGCTCCTCTCGGCCACCCCGACCATTCATCCGGATCCGAACAAACCGAAGATCAAAATCGTTGGCGAGTTGCCCAACCCACTGAACCCGCCGCCTGGCTGCGCGTTCCACAAGCGTTGCCCGTATGCGACGGCACGTTGCAGCAGCGAGGAACCGCAGTTGCGCGCGCTGGATAACCGTCAGGTGGCTTGCCACTACGCGGAGCAGTTCGTTGCTTGAGTAAAACATCTGCCACGTAGCAGCTGCCGAGCCTTGGCGAGGCTGCGTCAGCGGTATGTCAGACACACCGCGAACGCAGCCTCGCCAAGGCTCGGCAGCTGCTACGGAACATCAGATTAAAAATGTGTAAGCAGTGATACAGCGTTCTACAGCCCTTCCCGTCAGGTTGCGCATCAGCTTGGTGGGAGGGGCTTTCTTTTGGCCACGGTTAACTGTCGCCGTCGTCATAGGTTTCGCTGTCTTCCCCTTCGTTATAGGGGTTTTCTGCATCTTCCTTGGGCGCAGGCTGGGCCTGGGGTTGCCAACTGCCGGAGTTGACCTCGTTCTGCTTTTTCTTGGTGACCGGGCCGGTGTCTTTCCACTGCGGCGCTCCTGCGCCCGCCAGTGCCGGAAGGGACGTCAGCCCCAGGACGGCCAGCAACACCAGGGGAATGACGCGTTGAGCATTTCGCACGGTGATCTCCTTTGCAGTCGGTAGATAAACGCTAGACCCGATGCCGGGTTCTCGCCAATCTAACGGCTGGTGAAGAAAAAAATGTGGGGAGGGGCAAGCCCCCTACCACATTTTGTTTTCGGCGCTCAGACCTTAGTGGTGCTCGCGGGTCGCGCGGAATTTCACATCCGGCCAGCGCTCTTCCATCAGCGCCAGGTTGACCCGGGTCGGGGCCAGGTAGGTCAGGTGACCACCGCCGTCGACTGCAAGGTTTTCCACAGCCTTGTTGGAGAACTCTTCCAACTTCTTCTTATCGCTGCAATCGATCCAGCGCGCGGAGTACACGGTGATCGGCTCGTAGGAGCATTCGACCTTGTATTCCTCTTTCAAGCGGCTGGCGACCACATCGAACTGCAGCACACCCACGGCGCCGAGGATGATGTCGTTGCTGCGCTCGGGGAAGAACACCTGGGTGGCGCCCTCTTCCGCCAGTTGCTGCAGGCCTTGGCGCAATTGCTTGGATTTCAGCGGGTCACGCAGGCGCACGCGGCGGAACAGTTCCGGGGCGAAGTGCGGGATACCGGTGAAGCCCAGCGCTTCGCCTTCGGTGAAGGTGTCGCCGATCTGGATGGTGCCGTGGTTGTGCAGGCCGATGATGTCGCCGGCGTAGGCCTCTTCGAGCTGTTCACGCTCGGAGGAGAAGAACGTCAGGGCGTCGCCGATGCGCACGTCCTTGCCGGTGCGCACGTGACGCATCTTCATGCCTTTTTCGTACTTGCCCGAGCAGATGCGCATGAAGGCAATACGGTCGCGGTGCTTGGGGTCCATGTTCGCCTGGATCTTGAACACGAAGCCGGTGAATTTCTCTTCCACCGGTTCCACGGTGCGCTCGTTGGCGACACGGGCAAGGGGCTTTGGCGCCCAGTTCACGACAGCGTCGAGCACATGGTCGACACCGAAGTTGCCCAGGGCGGTCCCGAAGAACACCGGGGTCAGCTGGCCGTCGAGGAATTCCTGCTGGTTGAACTCGTGACAGGCGCCCTGCACCAGTTCCAGTTGGTCGACAAAGCGGTCGTACTCGTCACCCAGGTGGGCGCGGGCTTCGTCGGAGTCGAGCTTCTCGATGATTTTCACATCGGTACGTTCGTGACCATGGCCGGCGGTGTAGACAATGATGTAGTCATCGGCCAGGTGGTACACGCCCTTGAAGTCGCGGTAGCAACCGATCGGCCAGGTGATCGGCGCAGCCTTGATCTTCAGGACGGCTTCGATTTCATCCAGCAATTCGATCGGGTCGCGGATATCACGGTCGAGTTTGTTGATGAAGCTGACAATCGGCGTATCACGCAGCCGGCATACGTCCATCAGCGCGATGGTACGCGGCTCGACGCCCTTACCGCCGTCGAGGACCATCAGTGCCGAGTCCACCGCGGTCAGGGTGCGGTAGGTGTCTTCGGAGAAGTCTTCGTGGCCCGGGGTGTCGAGCAGGTTGACCATGTGGTCGCGATACGGGAACTGCATGACCGACGTGGTAATGGAAATACCCCGTTGTTTTTCCATTTCCATCCAGTCAGAGGTGGCATGGCGGTCGGATTTGCGCGATTTCACCGTGCCGGCCACTGCGATCGCCTTGCCCATCAGCAGGAGCTTCTCGGTGATGGTGGTTTTACCGGCATCGGGGTGGGAAATAATGGCGAAAGTGCGGCGTTTCGCGACTTCGGCGGCCTGGTGGGTCATGGGAAATCGCCTGGCAGGTGAGTCAAAAAAGGGCGGCGAGTATAGCGCAAACCGCAGGTGCCGGACCACCGTTCACCCCATTGGGGGTGGCTAAATGCTGCCAAGTATGGAACCTTTTAAAAGGTAGAGACGTCCACTCCCCTGCTACCGCACTCGGAACAGGGGCTGATAAATCAGCAAGTTAGCCTGACGAGGCTGCGCTCATGGCTCGATTTGATACCGCGTTGCCGGTATTGGCGAGCTGCTTTTCGCGACCACATTTGCCGACAGCCAGGAATGGCACTGCCGCTCGGAAATGTGTTCGCCGACAAAAGAAAAAAGGAGTCCGCCTGTGGCTATTCGCTATGGCAAAGGGCTGATAGGAGGAGTGGTTGTCGTCGCTCTCCTGGCCCTGCTGGTCCACTGGATCGGCATCAACACGATCGAACTGTACCGCGACGATTTGTTGTTTTACCTGCAAGCTCATTTGATCCTGGTTCTAGTCTCCATGCTGGCCGCCCTCGTCGTGGGCATCCCCGCCGGTATCCTGCTTAGCCGACCAAACATGGTCGGGCGCGCAGAACGCTTCATGCAGATCTTCAACATCGGCAACACCGTCCCGCCCCTGGCCGTACTGGCCATCGCCCTCGGCGTCCTCGGCATCGGCAGTGGCCCGGCCATCTTCGCGCTGTTCCTCGCCTCCTTGTTGCCCATCGTGCGCAACACCTACGAAGGCCTCAAAAACGTTCAAGGCTCGTTGAAAGAAGCCGCCACCGGCATCGGCATGACCCCGCGGCAGGTGCTGTTTCGCGTCGAATTGCCCAACGCCGTGCCAATCATCATCGGCGGTGTGCGCGTGGCCCTGGCGATCAACGTGGGTACCGCGCCGCTGGCGTTCCTGATTGGTGCCAACAGCCTGGGCAGCCTGATTTTCCCCGGCATCGCCCTGAACAATCAGCCGCAATTGCTGCTGGGTGCCGCATGCACCGCGTTGCTGGCGTTGCTGCTCGACGGCCTGGTGACCATGGCCAGCCGCCTCTGGCTGGAACGCGGGTTGCGTCCGTCTTAAGGCTTGGCAAAGGAATACACATGAAAAAAATCACCTTGATACTGAGCTGCGTCCTGCTGTTTGCAGGTTTTGCGCAAGCTGCCGAAAAACCCGTGATCCGCATTGGCGCGCGGGTGTTCACCGAACAGACCCTGCTGGCCGAAATCACCTCCCAGTACCTGCGCACCAAGGGCTATGACACCCGGGTGACCGGCGGCCTGGGCAGCAACCTGGCGCGCAGTGCCCAGGAAAGCGGGCAACTGGACCTGATCTGGGAATACACCGGCGTGTCGCTCGTGGCCTACAACCATGTCGATGAGAAGCTCGACAGCGAACAGTCCTACGCCCGAGTGAAAGAACTCGACGCGAAAAAAGGCCTGGTCTGGCTGTCGCCGTCGCGCTTCAGTAACACCTACGCCCTGGCACTGCCGGAGAAAGTCGCTGAAGAACATCCCGAGATCAACAGCATCAGCGACCTCACCAAGGCCATGGCGGCAGATACCAAGGAACACCGCCTGGTGGCCCTGGACACCGAGTTCGCCAACCGCTCCGACGGCCTGGCCGGCATGGTCAAGCTGTACGACATGAACCTCACGCGCAAAAAAACCCGGCAGATGGACGCCGGTCTGGTCTACACCGCCCTGCGTAATGGCCAGGTGTTTGCGGGCCTGGTCTACACCACTGACGGTCGTCTGAACGCCTTCAAGCTCAAGCTGCTGGCGGATGACATGCACTACTTCCCGGACTACACCGCCGCGCCGGTGGTACGTCAGGAATACCTCGACAAGCACCCGCAATTGGCTGCTGAGCTCAAGCCGCTGGCCAATCTGTTCGACGACGAAACCATGCGTCGGCTGAACGCGCGGGTCGACGTCGACCATGAAAGCCCCTCCGCTGTTGCCGCCGATTTCCTGCGCCAACATCCGATCAACTAAGAAGGAGAAGACATGGAATTCCTGAACGCCTTTTCCCATCTTGATTGGGCCCAGGTCCTGCACCTGACCTGGCAGCACATCACCCTGGTCGGTATCGCGGTGATCCTGGCGATTGTCGTCGGCGTGCCCCTCGGCGTGCTGATGACCCGCTTCCCGACCCTCGCCGGCCCGTTGCAAGCCAGCGCCACGGTGCTGCTGACCGTGCCGTCCATCGCCCTGTTCGGCCTGCTGCTGCCGTTCTACTCCAAGTTTGGCCAGGGCCTGGGGCCGATGCCGGCGATCACCGCCGTGTTCCTCTACTCCCTGCTGCCGATCATGCGTAACACCTACCTGGCCCTCACCGGCGTTGAACCGGGCATTCGCGAAGCCGCCAAAGGCATCGGCATGACCTTCGGCCAGCGCCTGCGCATGGTCGAGTTGCCCATCGCCGTGCCGGTGATCCTCGCCGGTGTGCGTACCGCCGTGGTGATGAACATCGGCGTCATGACCATCGCCGCCACCATCGGTGCCGGTGGCCTGGGTGTACTTATTCTGGCTTCCATCAGCCGCAGCGACATGTCGATGCTGATCGTTGGCGCCGTGCTGGTCAGTCTCCTGGCCATCTTCGCCGACCTGCTTCTGCAATGGCTGCAACGCTCGCTGACTCCAAAAGGACTGCTCAAATGATCGAACTTCAAAACCTGACCAAGACTTTTCAAAGCAACGGCAAAACTGTTTCGGCCGTGAACGACGTAAGCCTGACCGTCAACGAAGGCGAGATTTGCGTATTCCTCGGCCCTTCGGGCTGCGGCAAGAGCACCACGCTGAAAATGATCAACCGCCTGATCAAGCCGACCTCGGGCAAGATCCTGATCAACGGCGAAGACACCACCGACCTCGATGAAGTGACCTTGCGTCGCAACATCGGCTACGTGATCCAGCAGATCGGCCTGTTCCCCAACATGACCATCGAGGAAAATATCGTGGTCGTGCCCAAGCTGCTCGGTTGGGACAAGCAGAAATGCCACGACCGCGCCCGCGAGTTGATGAGCATGATCAAGCTGGAACCCAAGCAGTACCTGCATCGCTACCCGCGTGAACTGTCGGGCGGCCAGCAACAGCGGATCGGCGTGATCCGCGCACTGGCGGCCGACGCCCCGCTGCTGCTGATGGATGAGCCGTTCGGCGCGGTCGACCCGATCAACCGCGAGATGATCCAGAACGAGTTCTTCGAGATGCAACGTGCGCTGAACAAGACCGTGATCATGGTCAGCCACGACATCGACGAAGCCATCAAGCTGGGTGACAAGATCGCCATCTTCCGCGCTGGCAAGCTGCTGCAGATCGACCACCCGGACACCCTGCTGGCCCATCCAGCCGATGAGTTCGTCAGCAACTTCGTGGGCCAGGACAGCACCCTCAAGCGCCTGTTGCTGGTGAAGGCTGAAGATGCGGCGGACAACGCCCCATCGGTGAGCCCAGAAACTCCGGTGGCCGAGGCCCTGGAGCTGATGGACGAAACCGACCGCCGTTATGTGGTCGTCACCTGTGCCGAGAACAAAGCGCTGGGCTATGTACGCCGTCGCGACCTGCACCGTCAGACCGGCACTTGCGGCCAGTACCTGCGCGAGTTCAACGCCACGGCGGCGTATGACGAGCATTTGCGCATCCTGTTGTCGCGCATGTACGAGTTCAACCGCTCGTGGTTGCCGGTGATGGATGCGGAACGGGTGTTCCTGGGTGAAGTGACCCAGGAGTCGATTGCCGAGTACCTGAGTTCCGGTAAGTCCCGTGGAGGCAAGACCAGCATCGTGTCGCCTGCCGAGACCGCACTGGCCTGACACAACGCGGTAAAAAATGTGGGAGGGGGCTTGCTCCCGATAGCGGTGGATCAGTGACAGATGAAGTGACTGACACACCGCCATCGGGAGCAAGCCCCCTCCCACATTTCCCCTTCGGTGAGTCAGGGAAATCGCCTCGATTACCACTCAGCGGGGAACATCAATCCGTCACACCTGTCGGTTACATAAGTAGCTGCACGCCATCGCGCGACGAACGCGTGCAAAAACGCGACATTTTTAGTTGATCTATGGCCCCTCACGTCCTAAAGTTCGCGCCGAACGTCCATGCTGGAAACGATCCATCCGGCTCAAGTACTGACGACGAGACAGCAAGGCCAAGGGAAGCGACTATTCCCATGGCCTTTTTGCTTTCGGCGACATGCCTTGGGAAGTAGGCGAACCAAAGTGGGGATACGGAGGACGTTCATTTGCACCCATTGATCAATTTAGTTTGCCCTTAGGAGTTCCCAGCATGTCGATCAACGTCGAAGATTATTTCGCGCGCGCCACTTTTGACAAAATGAAGGCGTTCGCCGACAAACAGGAAACCCCGTTCGTGGTGATCGACACCGCGATGATCAGCCAGGCCTACGATGACCTGCGCGCCGGTTTCGAATTCGCCAAGGTGTATTACGCGGTCAAGGCCAACCCGGCCGTCGAGATCATCGACCTGTTGAAAGACAAAGGCTCGAGCTTCGATATCGCCTCGATCTACGAGCTGGACAAGGTCATGGACCGCGGCGTCAGCGCCGACCGTATCAGCTACGGCAACACCATCAAGAAATCCAAGGACATCCGCTACTTCTACGAGAAGGGCGTGCGCCTGTTCTCCACCGACTCCGAAGCCGACCTGCGCAATATCGCCAAGGCCGCGCCGGGGTCGAAAGTGTATGTACGTATCCTCACCGAAGGCTCGACCACGGCTGACTGGCCTCTGTCGCGCAAATTCGGCTGCCAGACCGACATGGCCATGGACCTGCTGATCCTCGCTCGTGACCTCGGCCTGGTGCCCTACGGCATTTCGTTCCACGTTGGCTCGCAGCAACGCGACATCAGCGTGTGGGACGCGGCAATCGCCAAGGTCAAGGTGATCTTCGAGCGCCTGAAGGAAGAAGACGGCATCCACCTCAAGCTGATCAACATGGGCGGCGGCTTCCCGGCCAACTACATCACCCGCACCAACAGCCTGGAAACCTACGCCGAAGAAATCATCCGCTTCCTCAAGGAAGACTTCGGCGATGACCTGCCGGAAATCATCCTCGAGCCAGGCCGTTCGCTGATCGCCAACGCCGGCATCCTGGTCAGTGAAGTGGTATTGGTTGCACGTAAATCCCGTACCGCCGTCGAGCGTTGGGTGTACACGGATGTGGGCAAGTTCTCCGGCCTGATCGAAACCATGGACGAAGCCATCAAGTTCCCGATCTGGACCGAGAAGAAAGGCGAGATGGAAGAAGTGGTCATCGCCGGCCCGACCTGCGACAGCGCCGACATCATGTACGAAAACTACAAGTACGGCCTGCCGCTGAACCTGGCGATCGGTGATCGCTTGTACTGGCTGTCGACCGGTGCCTACACCACCAGCTACAGCGCGGTTGAGTTCAATGGCTTTCCGCCGTTGAAGTCGTTCTACGTGTAAGACGGCCGCACACAAGAAGCCCATGACATGTCATGGGTTTTTTTATGCCTCAGGCAAGGCTCACGGCCCGTTGGCGGAAGGCCTCGGCCAGCGCTCGAACCCGCGGATCACTCGCCGCCGCCAAGGCCTTGTGGGCTGTTCGCAGGAACTTGAGATTTCCGCCCGCCAGCGCCTTGCGCAACCACTCCAGCGCCGCCTCGACCTGGCCCCTGTCGGCCAACACCGCCGCGTAACTGAACTGCCCGCGAAAATCCCCGGCCTCGGCTGAGCGTCGATACCACTCCACAGCCGCCTCCAGGTCCCTCGGGCAAACCTGAGCGTCTTCCAGGTAGCGCCCCAGCAGGTTCATCGACTTGGCATGCCCCTGTTCTGCGGCTTGCCGATACAGGGCCAGCGCGTGCTGCGGGTTCTCGGCAACACCCCGGCCCGTCGCCAGCAGATTGGCATAGTTGTACTGGCCCCAATCCAATCCCGCGTCTGCCGCCAAGCGGTATTCCCGCGCAGCCGCCGCTTCGTCGATGGCACACCCCCAGCCATGCTCCAGGCAACGCCCGGCCATATTGCGCGCCATTAAATGCCCGCCCTGCGCCGCAATCTGGAACCAACGCAGCGCCAGCGCTTCATCGCGCGCAATACCGCGGCCTTCCAGCAGGATTTGCCCGAGCAAGGCCTGGGCATCCACCACGCCCTCCTTGGCCGCGATCAAAATCGCCTGGGCCGCGCGCACCGGCGAGTCGTCGAGCATGCCCTGCAATTGCTCAACGTTGAGCACTTCTTCGCGGTGCAATAAAAAGCCCATGTCAGACCTCGACCCAGCGACGCAACAGGTTGTGATAGGTGCCGGTGAGCTGGATCAGCCCTGGGTGGTCGGGGACATCACGGCTCAATTGCTGGATGGCGCCGTCCATCTCGAACAGCAGCGTACGCTGGCTGTCTTCACGCACCAGGCTTTGGGTCCAGAAAAACGCGGCATAGCGCGCACCTCGGGTCACGGCGTTGACTTTGTGCAGGCTGGAGCCTGGATACAACACCATATCGCCGGCCGGCAACTTCACGCGCTGCAGGCCGAAAGTGTCCTGGATCTCCAGTTCGCCGCCGTCATAGTCGTCCGGGTCGCTGAAGAACAGCGTGGACGACAGGTCCGTGCGCACCCGTTCATGGCTGCCCCTGGCCTGGCGCACGGCATTGTCGATATGGAAATCGAAGCTGCCACCAGCCGTGTAGCAATTGAGCAGCGGCGGGAAGACCTTGTGCGGTAACGCCGCTGACATAAACAGAGGATTTTTCCACAACCGTTCGAGCATTGCCGCGCCGATCTCCTTGGCCAGCGGGTGGCCTTCGGGCAATTGCAGGTTGTGCTTGGCTTTGGCGGACTGGTGCCCGGCGGTGATTTTGCCATCGGCCCAATCGGCGGTTTCCAGGGCGTGGCGGATGCGCTGCACTTCCTCGCGAGAGAACAGGCCGGGAATGTGCAGCAGCATGGGGCAATACCTGTAGGCAAAGAGGCGCCAATGGTATTGATTCTTATCCGCCCTGTAAAACGCCGGAGACGAACGAGAACGTAAAAACCGTAAGGCAAAAGTGTAAAGAATGTAAATTCAGTGCGAATAGTAATGTATCGCAATTGATAGAAAGTCTTGTTCGCCCTATATTCCGCCGCCTCACCTCCTTGGGGAAAGGACACGTCATGTCGCGCACCACCACAAAAACACCTGTTGGCTCACCCCGTATGCTGGCTTCGGCCATCGGCGTTGCGCTCAGCGCCAGCTCTGTCGCCCATCTGGCGCAGGCGGCCGAAGACACTGAACAAAAAGGCCAGCGCAACAGCATCGCCCTCGGCGCCACCAGCATCACCGGCGAAGAACAGGACAACACCGCGTACCAGGTCGAAAAAGCCTCGTCGCAAAAATACACCGCGCCGCTGGTGGACACGCCGCGCTCGGTGACCGTGGTGCCACAACAAGTCCTCAAGGACACCGCCGCCACCTCGCTGCAGGATGCCCTGCGCACCGTACCGGGGATTACCTTCGGCGCCGGCGAAGGCGGCAACCCCCAGGGCGACCGTCCATTCATCCGTGGTTTCGACGCCCAGGGCGACACCTACCTGGACGGCGTGCGCGATACCGGCGGCCAGAGCCGTGAGATTTTCGACATCGAGTCCATCGAAGTCAGCAAAGGCCCGAACTCCTCCTTCGGCGGTCGTGGCTCGGCCGGTGGCAGCCTCAACCTGGTGAGCAAGACCCCGCAAGCCCGGGACTTCACCAACGGCGGCTTCACTTACGGTTCCGACCAGACCCGCCGCTATGTACTCGACGTGAACCGTCAGTTCCTCGACGACAGCGCCGCGTTCCGCCTGAACCTGATGAGCCACGAACAGAACGTGGCTGGCCGTGACGCGGTCAATTACGACCGCTGGGGCGTGGCCCCATCGCTGACCTTCGGCCTGGGCACGCCGACCCGCGTCAACCTCAGCTACTACCATATGGAAAGCAATGACCTGCCGGACTCGGGCATTCCGTATGGCTACAGCTCTTCGACCGCCACCACTCACGTGCACGACAAACCCACCGACGGCGGCGACAGCAATAACTTCTACGGTCTCAAGGACCGCGACTTCCGCAAGACCCGCGCGGACATCAGCACGTTCTCCATCGAGCACGACCTGAACGACGACATGACGCTGAAAAACACCCTGCGCCATGGCAGCACCGGCCAGGATTACGTGCTCACGCAGCCGGACGATAGCCAACGCAACGTCAACCGTTTCGGCACCGTGTGGCGTCGCGCGAACACTCGCGTCTCCACCACCACGACCACCACCAACCAGACAGATCTGTTCGGCAATTTCCAGGCGCTTGGCTTCAAGCACAGCTACTCCACCGGCCTGGAATTCACCGGCGAAGAAACCCGCGTCAGCGGTTACACCGTCACACCGAACAGCAACCCGACGTGCACCGTGGCCGGCGGCGGCCGCGGTGGACAGTGCACCTCGCTGAGCAACCCGAATCCGGACGACGCCTGGACCGGCAGCATCGCGCGCAATTACAACGGCACCAATACCAAGGCCACCAGCCGTGCCGCCTATGTGTTCGACACCATCGAACTCGATCCGAAATGGCTGCTAAACGTCGGCCTGCGCTACGACACCTTCGACACCGAAGCCAACACCAACGCCGTACCGACCTCGACGGTCAGGGCGCGCAGCAAGGTCAAGGACGACAGCCAGTTCTTCAACTGGCAGGCCGGCCTGGTCTGGAAGCCTTTGGAGAACGGCAGCATCTACACCTCCTACGCGACCTCGGCCTCACCGGCAGGTGGACTGGTGGGCGAAGGAGTCGACAGCAATGCGATTCCTACCGGCATCAACACCAGCGACCTCAAGCCCGAAGAAACCGTCAACTACGAGCTGGGCACCAAGTGGGACCTGTTCCACAACCGTCTGTCCCTGTCTGCCGCAGTGTTCCGTACCGAGAAGAAAAACACCCGCATCCTGGTGGACTCCAACACCTACGAAACGGCAGGCGAGTCGCGGGTCGATGGCCTGGAACTGTCCGCCAGCGGCAAGATCACCGAACAGTGGCAAGTATTCGCCGGCTACAGCTACCTGAAAGCCGAACTGGTTGACCCAGGCAAAAACGGCAACCGCCAGGGCGTCGTCCAGGCCGGTTCCAACAAAGGCAACCAAATGCCCAACACGCCGGAGAACTCGTTCAGCCTGTGGACCACCTATAACCTGACCCCGAAGCTGACCATCGGCGGTGGCGCGTTCTACGTCGATCAGGTTTACGGCGATGCGGCCAACACCGTGTATGTGCCCTCCTACACCCGCTACGACGCCATGGCCAGCTATAAGCTGAGCAAAAACGTCGACCTGCAATTGAACGTGCAGAACCTGACAGACAAGACCTATTACGACAAAGCCTACGCCTCGCACTTCGCCAACCAGGCGGCGGGCCGCACGGCGCTGCTGTCCACAAGCTTCCACTTCTAAACGGTCAGCAGCCCACAAAGCCCCACGCATCGGATGCGTGGGGCTTTTGCATGTCAAACAGAATGTTTCTCGACAACCCACGGCATAATGCGCGCCGTGCCCTACATATTCAGATAGACGAGGCGGTCCGACGTGTTGAAGAAAACCCTGTTCCAGTTGCACTGGTTCTTCGGCATCACTGCCGGGCTGGTGCTGGCCTTGATGGGGATCACCGGGGCTGCGGTCTCGTTTCAGGATGAGATTCTGCGGGCGCTCAACCCGAGCGTGTTGAGCGTGGAGAAACGCGAAGCCGGCGTGCTGCCGCCCGCCGAGCTGGTGCGCAAGCTGGAAGCCACCGAAGGCAAGGCCGTGTCCATGCTGTGGGTGGAAAGCGAAAGCGGCAATGCCGCCCGCGTGTTCTTCACCCCGCCGCCGGGCGAGCGCCGTGGCCAGATGCGCTATTTCGACCCCTACACCGGCGACTACATGGGCGACGCGGTCGGCCAGGATGTACTCGGTTTTATCCTGCAACTGCACCGCTTCCTGGCCATGGGCGAAACCGGCCGGCAGATCACCGGCGCCTGCACGCTGATCCTGGTGTTCTTCTGCCTGTCCGGCCTGTACCTGCGCTGGCCGCGCCAGGTCGCCAACTGGCGTGCCTGGCTGACGCTGGACTGGCGCAAAAAGGGCCGCAGCTTCAACTGGGATTTGCATTCGGTGTTCGGCACCTGGTGCCTGCTGGCCTACCTGCTGGCGGCGCTGACCGGCCTGTCCTGGTCCTACGACTGGTACAGCCAGGGCCTGACCAAACTGCTGTCCGACGCGCCGCAGAATGAACGGATGCGCAAGCGCGGCCCACCGCCCGCAGGTCCGGCACCGGTGGCCAACTACGACGCGATCTGGAGCAGCATCTACAGCAACGCCGGCCCAGACTTGAGTGCCTATAACATCCGCATGCCAGCCGTCGCCGGGCAACCCGCCATCGTCTATTACCTGCTCAAAGACTCCCCCCACGACCGCGCACTGAACCAGATCAACCTGGACCCGGCCACCGGCGAGGTCAAATCCCATGACACGTACGCCGGCAAAACTTTCAAGTCGCAGTTACTCACCAGCATCTACGCGCTGCACACCGGCAGTTATTTCGGCCTGGCGGGGCGCATTATCCTCACTGTCAGCTCGCTGCTCATGCCGCTGTTCTTCATCACCGGCTGGCTGCTGTACCTGGACCGTCGCCGCAAAAAGCGCCAGGTGCGCGACGCGCGCAAAGGCCTCAGTACCAACCACAGTGATGCCCCGGCCTGGCTGATCGGCTTTGCCAGCCAGAGCGGGTTTGCCGAGCAACTGGCCTGGCAGACCGCCGGGCAATTGCAGGCGGCCGGCCTGCCGGTGAAGGTGCAGCCTCTGGGCAGTGTCAGCCAGGACGACTTGCGCCAGTCGGAAAATGCGCTGTTCGTAGTCAGCACCTTCGGCGACGGCGAAGCGCCCGACAGCGCCCGCAGTTTCGAGCGCAGCGTGCTCGGCCAGGATCTGTCACTCAAAGGCCTGAACTACTCGGTACTGGCCCTGGGTGATCGCCAGTACCAACACTTCTGTGGCTTTGCCCGGCGCCTGCATTTCTGGCTGACCCACCAGGGCGGTAACCCACTGTTCGCGCCGGTGGAAGTGGACAGCGGCGACAGTGCCGCCCTGCTGCACTGGCAACAACAGCTTGGACAGCTGACGGGCCAGGCACCCGCCGCCGCCTGGCCGACCGCCCAGTATGAAAACTGGACGCTGAGCCAGCGCACCCTGCTCAACCCCGGCAGCGCCAGCTCGGACGTCTACCTGCTGGGCCTCACATCGCCATCGAAACAAAACTGGCTGGCCGGCGACCTGGTGGAAATCCTGCCGCGCAATTGCCCGTGGGCCATCGAGCACTTCCTCGAAGGCCTGGGGCTGATCGGCACCGACGGCGTGCTGATCGACGGCCTGCCACACACACTCAACCAGGCCCTTGCGACCCGCCAACTGCCGGACAACCGGGCGCACCTGGTCGGCCTGCACGCTCAAGCGCTGGTGAACGCGCTCGCGCCCCTGGGCATGCGCGAATACTCCATCGCCTCGATCGCCAGCGACGGCGTGCTGGAATTGATCGTGCGCCAGGAACGCCACCCCGACGGCAGCCTGGGTGTGGGCTCGGGCTGGCTCACCGAGCATGCGGCCATTGGTTCGGCGATCAGCCTGCGCTTGCGCCGTAACAGTGGCTTCCACCTGCCGGAGGCGCCGGTGCCATTGATCCTGCTGGGTAACGGCACCGGCCTGGCCGGTTTGCGCAGCTTGCTCAAGGCGCGCATTGCCGATGGCCAGCAGCGCAACTGGCTGCTGTTCGGCGAACGCACCATCGCCCACGACTACCTGTGCCGGGACGAGCTGCAAGGCTGGCTGGCCAGTGGTGACCTGGCCCTGCTGGACCTGGCGTTTTCCCGGGATCAGGAGGAGAAAATCTACGTGCAGGATCGCCTGCGTGAATCCGCCGATGTCCTGCGTAAATGGCTCGCGGACGGCGCGGCGATTTATGTGTGCGGCAGCTTGCAGGGGATGGCGACGGGTGTGGACCAGGCGCTGGTCGACATCCTCGGGAGTGAGGCAGTGGAGCGCTTGATCGAACAGGGGCGCTACCGCCGGGATGTCTACTGATGTGATCCAATGTGGGAGGGGCTTGCCCCCTCCCACATTTGGATTGCATTTCAAGTCAGGTGGGTTGCAGCTTCTGTTCGAATACCGAGACCCCATCCAGGTCGCGCAAAATCACGGTCAACTCCGCTGTCTGCCCGTCAATCTGCACTTCGCCAAAAAACTGAAACCCGGCAAACGGCGAGGTGTTCTGCGCAGGCGGGGCCTTCTCGAACACCACCTCAGGGCCAAAGGTTTTATCCAAGGGATTCGGACCGAAGCTGCCCGCATTCAGAGGCCCGGCGACAAACTCCCAGAACGGCTCGAAATCCTGGAACGCCGCCCGATCCGGGTGGTAGTGATGGGCCGCGCAGTAATGCACATCCGCCGTCAACCACACATGGTTGCGTACCTTTTGCGCGCGCAGAAAGCCGAGTAATTCGGCGATTTCCAGCTCGCGGCCTTGCGCCGGGCCTGGATCATTATTGGCGATGGCTTCCCAGCGCGGCACGCCGGGGCTGACTTCGCCGTCGGGCACGCCGAGGCCGATGGGCATGTCGGCGGCGATCACCTTCCACCGCGCCTGGGAGACCTTGAGTTCGCGCTTGAGCCAGTTCAACTGCTCGCGGCCGAGGAAGGGTTTTTCACCGCCCAGGTTGTCGTCGTTGGGGCCGCGATAGCTGCGCATGTCGAGCACGAATACATCCAGCAACGGGCCATAACTGAGCGTGCGATAAATCCGCCCGCCGCCGTCTGCGCTTTGCCGGCGCATGGGTGAATACTCAAGCCAGGCCTGGCGTGCGCGGCTCACCAAGGTGTTGATGTCCTTGGTCTGGTAGCGCTCGTCAAGTTGCTTGCCGGGCGACCAGTTATTCACCACTTCATGGTCATCCCACTGCCAGATCTGCGGCACCTCGGCATTGAAGCGACGCACGTTTTCGTCCAGCAGGTTGTAGCGGTAGTTGCCGCGATACTCGTCGAGGGTTTCGGCGACCTTGCTCTTGGCTTCGGTGGTGATATTGCGCCAGATGCGCCCGCCCTCGGTGGGCAACTGCGCGGGCACCGGGCCGTCGGCGTAGATGGTGTCGCCGCTGTGGATAAAGAAGTCCGGCAGGCGCAGGCGCATGGCTTCGTAGATGCGCATACCGCCGATGTCCGGGTTGATGCCAAAGCCTTGGCCGACGGTGTCGCCGCTCCACACAAAACGGATGTCGCGGCGTTGTTGCGGCACGCTGCGCAGGTGGCCGAACCACGGCTCGCTGGCGACGCCGGTCTGGGCGTCCTCAAAGTGCACGCGGTAGAAAATCGCCTGGTCGGCGGGCAGCCCGGTGAGTTCGACGCGGGCGGTAAAGTCGGTGCGGTTGTCGGCCAGGGACGAGACGAATTTGCGCGGGTTGCTGAACACGCTGCGGGTGTCCCACTCCACCACCATGCGCGCCGGGCGGTCGCTGCGGCTCCAGATCATCGCGCGATCACCGAGCAGGTCGCCGGACTGCACGCCGTCGGTGAGTTGCGGCCGGTCCTTGATCGACGCGATCACCGCCGGGGCCAGGCCCGGCAGCAGCAGACCGGCGCCGACGGCTTGCATCACACGGCGACGGCCGAGATCGAAGTGGCTCATGCAGGTGCCCTCTTGAGTATCAAAAGGGCCACTAAAGCATGCGCTTATGACACCGGTGCGACAGCAAGCTCCACCACTTCCGGACGCTTGATCAGCGCATACACCAAACCGGTCAGCAGGCTACCGGCAACGATTGCCAGCAGGTACAGCAGCGCATGGTTCATCGCATTCGGGATCACCAGCACAAACAGGCCGCCGTGGGGCGCCGCCAGTTTGCAGCCGAAGTACATCGACAGCGCCCCGGTCAACGCGCCACCGGCGATGCTGGCCGGGATCACGCGCAGCGGGTCCTTGGCGGCAAACGGTATCGCGCCCTCGGAGATAAAGCACATGCCCAGGATCATCGCGGCCTTGCCGGCCTCGCGTTCGGTCTGGGCGAACTTGCGTCGCGCCAGGAACGTGGCGATGCCCATGCCGATTGGCGGCACCATGCCCGCCGCCATGGTCGCGGCCATCGGTGCGCCGCTCTGTGCCGCCAGCAAGCCGACGGAAAACGCATACGCCGCCTTGTTGATCGGCCCGCCCAGGTCGACACACATCATGCCGCCCAACAGGATGCCCAGCAGCACCGCATTGGTGGTGCCCATGGTCGCGAGAAAATCGGTCAGGCCCGTGAGCATGCGCGCCACCGGCGGTCCCACCAGGTAGATCATCGCCAGGCCCGTGAACAGGCTTGCCAGCAGCGGAATGATCAGGATCGGCTTGAGTGCTTCCAGGCTCTGCGGCAACTTCACCACACGGGTGATCAGCTTGACGCAATAACCGGCGAGAAACCCGGCGAAGATCCCGCCGATAAAACCGGCCCCCAGCGTACCCGCCAGCAGGCCACCAATCATGCCGGGGGCAATGCCCGGACGGTCGGCAATCGAGTACGCGATATAACCCGCCAGCAGCGGCACCATCAGCATAAAGGCGCGGTCGCCGACGGTTTTCAGCGCAGCCGCCAACGTGCCTTCCTGCTCAAACGCATGGATGCCGAACACGAATGACAAGGCGATCAGCAAACCGCCCGCCACCACCATCGGCAACATGAACGACACACCGGTCAGCAGGTGTTTGTAGACGCCGGTTTTTTCTTTCTTGGCCACGGCACCGCTGCCCGCACTTTCCACCGCGCCTTCGGCCAGGGCCTTGTTGAGGGTGGCCTCGGATTGCTTGAGCGCAATACCGGTGCCGCAACGGTAGATCTTCTTGCCGGCGAAACGCTCGGTGGCCACTTCGATGTCGGCCGCCAGCAGCACCACGTCGGCATTGGCGATGGCCTCGGGGCTCAACGGCGTACGCGCACCGACCGAGCCCTGGGTCTCGACCTGCAAGTCATAGCCCAGGCGCTTGGCGGTCTGTTGCAAGGCTTCGGCGGCCATGAAGGTATGGGCCACGCCGGTCGGGCATGCGGTAATCGCGACGATGCGCGGGGCATGCTTCGACGCAGCCGCTGCCTGGCTGACGACATACTCTTGGGCTTCTTCAGCGCCCCGGCGCAACACCGCCTCGACATCCGCCAGCGCCTGGGCCGGTGTGCTCTGGAACACCCGCTTGCCGACAAACCGCTGCATATCCACCGCCGTGCTGCTGACCAGCAACACCCATTCGGCGGCGTCGATGGTGGCCTGGGACAACTGGCGCTCCGGGCGCTGTACATCCACCACCTCGACGCTGGTGCTCCAGCCCTGGCGTTGAGCGGCGGCGTCCAACAAGCGGGCGCACAGCACACTGGTGACCATGCCGTTCGGGCAGGCAGTAACAATGGCTAACTTCATGACAAACCCTCTTATTGTTCTGTCAGCGGGCGTACAGCGACGCCGCTTTCAAGACGCGCCAGCTGCGCGGCGTCGCGGATGCCGAAACCGATCTGTGTCACCGCCATGGCGGCAATTGCCGTGGCGCGACGCAGGGTTTGTTCAGGCGCTTCAGACTCAAGCAAACCATGGAGCATCCCGGCCAGCAGCGAATCGCCGGCACCTACCGTACTGGCCACCGTCACCTTGGGCGGCGTGGCATGCAGGGTGGTGGCCCGGCTGTACCAGCTCACGCCCGCGGCACCGTCGGAGACGACCACATGTTCAACACCCTGCTGATGCAGTTGGCTGATGACGTTGGTGGCATTGCCCAGGGCATCGGCGAGCTCTTCGGTATTGGGTTTGATCAACCACGGGGCCGCCTTGAGACCGGCACGCAGCGCCTCGCCGCTGGTGTCCAGGGCGACTTTCAAGCCCAGACGCTTCAGGTGTTCCAACAGCCCCTGCAACCACTGCGGGCTGACGCCACACGGCAAGCTGCCGGCGACGACCACCGCATCATGGCCCGGCGCAATGCGCGTCAATTGGTCGAGCAACGCTTGCTGCGCCTGCTCACTGACCAACGGCCCCGGCGCATTGATGTCGGTGACCCGGCCGTCCTGCTCGGCAATCTTGATATTGCTGCGGGTTTCGCCGGGCACGCGGATAAACGCGTCGGCAAAACCACGTTGTGCAATCAGCGCCTCGAAGGCTTGGGGATTGTCCTCGCCGAGAAAACCGCCCACGGTCACTTGATGGCCCAGGTCGGCCAAGACTTGCGCCACATTCACGCCCTTGCCGGCGGCATGGGTGAGCAGGGTTTCGCTGCGGTTGACTTCACCCGGTTCCAGGCGCGCCAGGCGTACCGTCAGGTCCAACGCCGGGTTCAGCGTCAGGGTCAGAATCCTTGCCATCTACACGGCCTCCACAAGGGCACGCACTTCGGCGGGCGAACCCACCGCCAGTGCTTTTTGCGCCAGGCCCTGGGCCTCGCTCAGACTGAATTCACGCACCCGCGCCTTCACTTCGGGAATGCTGCGGGCCGACACGCTCAACTCATCCACACCCAGGCCGACCAGCACCGGCACCGCCAGCGGGTCCGCCGCCAGTTCGCCGCACACGCCGACCCATTTGCCATGGGCATGGGCCGCACGCACGGTGATGTCGATCAGTTGCAATACCGCCGGGTGCAGGCCATCGGCCTGGGCCGACAAGGTCGGGTGGCCACGGTCGATGGCCAGGGTGTACTGGGTCAGGTCGTTGGTGCCGACACTGAAGAAGTCCACTTCCTTGGCCAGCACCGGCGCCAACAGTGCGGCGGACGGCACTTCGATCATGATCCCCAGTTGCAGGTCGGCCACCGGGATTTCCAGGCGCAGGCGTTCGGTCATGTCGCGGGCGGCACGCCATTCATCCACGCTGCCGACCATGGGGAACATGATGCGCAACGGGCGGTTATCCGCCGAGCGCAGCAGTGCGCGCAATTGCGCTTCCATGATCTGCGGGCGTTGCAGGGTCAGGCGAATACCGCGTACGCCGAGGAAGGGGTTTTCTTCCTCGGCAATCGGCCAATACGGCAGCGGTTTGTCGCCGCCCACATCGAGGGTGCGCACCACCAGCGGGCGGCCACCGAGGCCGTCGAGCACACGACGGTACTCGGCTTCCTGGGTGGCTTCGTCCGGGGCTTGGGGGTGGGCCATGAAAATCAGTTCGGTGCGCAGCAAACCAATGCCTTCGGCGCCCTGCTCCACGGCGCTGGCCACACCGGCGCTTTCGCCGATATTGGCGAACACTTCCACGGCGTGACCATCACGGGTCAGCGCCGGTTCGTGGCGCTGGGCCGAGGCGGCCTGCAAGCGTTGCTCACGGGTATCGCGCTCGACGGTGGCACGTTGCAGGGTGGCTGCATCGGGGTCTACATGCAGGCGACCGCGCTGGCCATCCAGCAACAACGGCGTGCCGGCGGCCAGCAGCAATACCGCCGGGCCGGCACCGACCAACGCGGGAATACCGAGGGCCCGCGCGACAATAGCGCTGTGGGCCGTCG
>NZ_FKLB01000003.1:0-228 GCF_900067035.1 Pseudomonas sp. 1 R 17 | reverse complement strand
TGAACAGATGAGACGTCAGCAGCGCGCCGTTTAATTCGACGGTGGCGAGGTGGCCGCCTTTGCCGTGGTTGAACACCAAGCGGTTGTTGTCCGGTAGGCGCAGGTGTTGAAGCTGGCCGCAGGCGTCGTAGCCATAGCGCAAGGTGCCCCAGCCCTGGTGTTCGGCGGTGAGGCGGTTTTGGCTATCGTATTCGTAGGCGAGCGCCCAGTGGCCGTCGTCGACGCTGA
>NZ_FKLB01000033.1:0-2104 GCF_900067035.1 Pseudomonas sp. 1 R 17 | reverse complement strand
ACTTCCGGCGCAGTCGAAACGCAAAACTCCTTGGTAAACAAAGAGTTATGCAGAATAAGGCAGCGGATTGCTTCAGTTCATCGAAGCCCAGAAGGAGTTGATAGAGTCATGTTGTTTGACGCTATTAACGATTCGATCTTCTCGGTCGAAAGCGGAGAAAAAGAGGTGTTGACAGCAGCGTGTAACGCTGTAGAATTCGCCTCCCGCTGACGAGAGATCGCAAGCGCAAGTGGTTGAAGTTGTTGAAGAAATCTTCGAAAGCTTCTGAAAATAATCACTTGACAGCAAATGAGGCTGCTGTAGAATGCGCGCCTCGGTTGAGACGAAAGCTCTTAACCAACCGCTCTTTAACAACTGAATCAAGCAATTCGTGTGGGTGCTTGTGGAGTCAGACTGATAGTCAACAAGATTATCAGCATCACAAGTTACTCCGCGAGAAATCAAAGAATAACCAACGATTGCTGAGCCAAGTTTAGGGTTTCTTAAAAACCCAAAGATGTTTGAACTGAAGAGTTTGATCATGGCTCAGATTGAACGCTGGCGGCAGGCCTAACACATGCAAGTCGAGCGGTAGAGAGAAGCTTGCTTCTCTTGAGAGCGGCGGACGGGTGAGTAATGCCTAGGAATCTGCCTGGTAGTGGGGGATAACGTTCGGAAACGGACGCTAATACCGCATACGTCCTACGGGAGAAAGCAGGGGACCTTCGGGCCTTGCGCTATCAGATGAGCCTAGGTCGGATTAGCTAGTTGGTGGGGTAATGGCTCACCAAGGCGACGATCCGTAACTGGTCTGAGAGGATGATCAGTCACACTGGAACTGAGACACGGTCCAGACTCCTACGGGAGGCAGCAGTGGGGAATATTGGACAATGGGCGAAAGCCTGATCCAGCCATGCCGCGTGTGTGAAGAAGGTCTTCGGATTGTAAAGCACTTTAAGTTGGGAGGAAGGGCCATTACCTAATACGTGATGGTTTTGACGTTACCGACAGAATAAGCACCGGCTAACTCTGTGCCAGCAGCCGCGGTAATACAGAGGGTGCAAGCGTTAATCGGAATTACTGGGCGTAAAGCGCGCGTAGGTGGTTTGTTAAGTTGGATGTGAAATCCCCGGGCTCAACCTGGGAACTGCATTCAAAACTGACTGACTAGAGTATGGTAGAGGGTGGTGGAATTTCCTGTGTAGCGGTGAAATGCGTAGATATAGGAAGGAACACCAGTGGCGAAGGCGACCACCTGGACTGATACTGACACTGAGGTGCGAAAGCGTGGGGAGCAAACAGGATTAGATACCCTGGTAGTCCACGCCGTAAACGATGTCAACTAGCCGTTGGGAGCCTTGAGCTCTTAGTGGCGCAGCTAACGCATTAAGTTGACCGCCTGGGGAGTACGGCCGCAAGGTTAAAACTCAAATGAATTGACGGGGGCCCGCACAAGCGGTGGAGCATGTGGTTTAATTCGAAGCAACGCGAAGAACCTTACCAGGCCTTGACATCCAATGAACTTTCTAGAGATAGATTGGTGCCTTCGGGAACATTGAGACAGGTGCTGCATGGCTGTCGTCAGCTCGTGTCGTGAGATGTTGGGTTAAGTCCCGTAACGAGCGCAACCCTTGTCCTTAGTTACCAGCACGTGATGGTGGGCACTCTAAGGAGACTGCCGGTGACAAACCGGAGGAAGGTGGGGATGACGTCAAGTCATCATGGCCCTTACGGCCTGGGCTACACACGTGCTACAATGGTCGGTACAGAGGGTTGCCAAGCCGCGAGGTGGAGCTAATCCCAGAAAACCGATCGTAGTCCGGATCGCAGTCTGCAACTCGACTGCGTGAAGTCGGAATCGCTAGTAATCGCGAATCAGAATGTCGCGGTGAATACGTTCCCGGGCCTTGTACACACCGCCCGTCACACCATGGGAGTGGGTTGCACCAGAAGTAGCTAGTCTAACCTTCGGGAGGACGGTTACCACGGTGTGATTCATGACTGGGGTGAAGTCGTAACAAGGTAGCCGTAGGGGAACCTGCGGCTGGATCACCTCCTTAATCGACGACATCAGCTGCTCCATAAGTTCCCACACGAATTGCTTGATTCATTGAAGAAGACGATA
>NZ_FKLB01000017.1:0-2408 GCF_900067035.1 Pseudomonas sp. 1 R 17 | reverse complement strand
TCACTCATCCACGGGAACGGGTTAGTCGTCCCCGGATACTCTTCCTTCAACCCAATTTGCGACAGGCGACGGTTAGCGATGAACTTCAAATAGTCTTCCATCATCGCGGCGTTCATACCGAGCACCCCGCGCGGCATGGTATCCCGCGCATATTCAATCTCCAGCTGAGTCCCCTGCAGGATCATCTGGGTCGCTTCTTCCTTCATCTCGGCATCCCACAGGTGTGGGTTTTCGATTTTGATCTGGTTGATCACGTCGATACCGAAGTTCAGGTGCATCGACTCGTCGCGCAGGATGTACTGGAACTGCTCGGCCACGCCGGTCATTTTGTTGCGGCGGCCCATGGACAGGATCTGGGTGAAGCCGCAATAGAAGAAGATGCCTTCCAGGACGCAGTAGTAGGCGACCAGGTTGCGCAGCAGCTCTTTATCAGTCTCGACGGTGCCGGTTTCGAACTTCGGATCGGAGATGGAGCGGGTGTATTTCAGGCCCCAGGCTGCCTTCTTAGCCACCGATGGAATCTCGTGGTACATGTTGAAGATCTCGCCTTCATCCATGGCCAACGATTCGATGCAGTACTGGTAGGCGTGGGTGTGGATCGCTTCTTCGAAGGCCTGGCGCAGGATGTACTGGCGGCACTCCGGGTTGGTGATCAGGCGGTACACGGCCAGGACCAGGTTATTGGCGACCAGGGAGTCGGCGGTGGAGAAGAAGCCGAGGTTGCGCATGACGATGCGGCGTTCGTCGTCGGTCAGGCCTTCGGGGTTTTTCCACAGGGCGATGTCGGCGGTCATGTTGACCTCTTGCGGCATCCAGTGGTTGGCGCAGCCGTCGAGGTACTTCTGCCAGGCCCAGTCGTACTTGAAGGGCACGAGTTGGTTGAGGTCGGCGCGGCAGTTGATCATGCGCTTTTCGTCAACGGCGACGCGGGCGGAGGCGCCTTCGAGTTCGGCGAGGCCTTCGGCGACGTCGAGTTTGTCCAAGGCGGCCTTGGCGCGCACGATGGCGGCGGAGTCACTGGCGGTGACGGCGCGTGCTTCGATGGCGGCAGCGGCACCGGCACCGTCGAGGCGGTCCATGTTGGCTTCGCTGGCATGGCCGGCGTTGGCGCCCTTGATCACGGCTGCACCGGTGTCCTCGTTGTCGACTTCATCCCAACTCAGCATTGAAATACTCCCTTCTGTTCTGTTTTGACGGCATGTGAACCCGTCCAAAAAAATACGATCTGCAGGCTGCCAGGCATTGAAATACTGCGCAGAGTGTGGTCGGTGATTACCGATGCTGCACACTATGTAGTGGTCTGTTCTGTTTGTTGGCACACTATATGGTGTGTAACAGAATGGGTCAACGAACAAGAAAGGATCGAACGTCGCAGGGGGTGGCAGAACCGCCGCTGTCCTTCAGGACCCGCCCGCAGCCTCGAGTAACAGCGCTTCAAACACCTGCTGCACCCGTGGCTCATCACTGTGGGCCACGTTGAAACGCATCGAATCGCGATGGGCCGGGTCGTAGCCGAAGAGCGCGCCCGGCGCCAGTACCAGGCTGCGTTTCAACGCTTCCTGGGCCAACCATTCGCCGTTCACACCCGCTGGCAGGCGCGCCCAGATAAACATCCCGCCCTCATAGGCCATCGGCAACTCGCACCCGCAGCGCCGCAGCCATTGCTCCACGCGCCCGCCGGCTTCCATCAGGCGTTGGACCATGCGCTTGCGATGCTTGGCGTAGCTGCCTTCGCTGAGCATGCGGTAGACGATCTGCTCGAACAGTTCCGAGGTCACGCCGCCGCTCATCAACTTCATATTGGTCAGGTTGGCGGCCAGTTGCGGCGCGGCCACCACGAAGCTGACGCGGGTGTTGGCACTGAGGATCTTCGAGAAACCCGACAGGTAGGTGACCTGGTCCAGCCCGGCGAGGGTGGCCAGGCGTGGCGGCGGGTTGGGGTGCAGGTCGCCGTAAAGATCGTCCTCGACGATATGGCAGTGGTACTGCTGGGTCAGTTGCAACAGGCGAAACGCCTGGCTGGGGCTGAAGGAGTGGCCGGTCGGGTTATGCAGCACGCTGGTGGTCAGGTACAGGCTCGGACGGTGTTCGGCCAGCAGTTGTTCGAGGGCGGTGAAATCGAAACCGTCGGGGCGGCGTTGGATGGTCACCACCTTGACGCCGTGCAGCGCCAGGTTGGCGTGGAAGTTGAAATAGCACGGTGCGTCCAGCAGCACCGTGTCGCCGGGCCTGGCGAGCAGGCGCATGAGCATGTCCAGGCCCTGCAGGGTGTTGGGGGTGGTGATGATTTGTTCCACCGGGACCGACAAACCGTCGGCGTGCAGCTTCTGTTGCAGGGCCAGGCGCAAGGGCAGCAGCCCGGCGGGCGTGCCCAGCCCGGCGATGCGCAACGACGGCGTGCGCACCAC
>NZ_FKLB01000045.1:0-6277 GCF_900067035.1 Pseudomonas sp. 1 R 17 | reverse complement strand
TCCAGCGTGATCAAGGCCGGCGGCGACGCCACCCTGAGCGCCGGGCAGAACCTGCAACTGGTCGCCAGCCAGGTCAATGCCGGCAACGAGGCGTACCTGGTATCCGGCAAAAACCTCGAGCTCAAAGCCGCGCAAGACCAGGACTACAGCTTCTACAGCAAGACCAAGAAAACCTCCCAGGGCAAGAAATTCCGCCTGGATGAAACCGACGTCGTGAACAACGTCGGCAGCCTGGTCAGCGCGGGGACGAACAGCACCGTCGTCGCCGGTGCGGACCTGCTGCTGGCCGGCAGCGCCGTCACTGCCGAAAAAGGCGCTACGCAACTGGTGGCCGGCCAGGACGTGAACATCCTCGCCGTCAGCAACGCCGACAGCGCCCGCCACGAACGCAAGGAAAGCAAAAGCAGCTGGGGCGGCCTGAAGTCGAGCAAAGTCCAGGACAAAGTCGACGAAAAACGCACCACCGCCCTGGGCAGCATGGTCTCCGGCGAAACCGTCACCGTCGCCGCCAAACGCGACGCCACGGTCACCGGTTCCAACCTGGTCAGCACCGGCGACCTCGCCGTCCAGGCCGGCCGTGACCTGACCATCGACGCGGCGCAGAACACCTTCGCCCGCACCGACATGCACAAGGAAAAAAATCGCGACCTCACCGGCGTGCTGACCGGCAACAAGCTCGGTCTGGACGACATGACCGGCAACCAGAAGCTGTACATCAACAGCTCGAAGCGCAACGGCACGGCCAATGAAATGACCTTGACCGGCAGCACGATTGGTTCGAGCGCGGGCAATGTGTCGTTGACGGCGGGGCGTGAGTTGAAGGTGGTGGCCAGTGATCTGGTGAGCACCAAGAACATGGAGTTGAGTGGGGCTGATGTCACCGTTACTTCGGGGATGGAGACGGCCAGTCAGACCAGTAAGGACAGTTCCAAGAGCTTGGCGGTTGGGCGAGTGATTGCGGGCACCGTGGTCGACACCGCCAACAGCATCCGCGACGCAGCCGAGGCGGCGCGCAGCTCCGACGATCCGCGCCTCAAGGCCGTGAAGATCGCTCAGGCGGCGCTGTCGATGTACAACCTGAATAACCAGGCGGGCGATCTCGCTAAACAAAGTACCGGCTTCAAGGACAAGACCGGTGGCTCTGCCGGCAACGGGTCACTGATCAAGATCGGTACCGAACTGGCCAACACCCGCACCAAAAGCAGCAGCGAATACACGGCGCAGGCCGCTCACCAGAGCAACCTCAACGCCGGGGGTAAACTGTCGATCATCGCCGCGGGCGATGCGCCGGGCACTGTGGGTGACTTGACGATTACCGGCAGTACGTTGAAAGCCGACAGCACGTTGCTGTCCGCGAAAAACAACATCCTGATGCAAAGCGCACAGAACACCACCGACCGCAAAAACGACGGTTCACGCAACAGGACCGCTATCGGTGCCAGCTTCAACATAGGCGAGCAAAACGGTTTCACCATCGACCTCGGTGCACAAACCGCCAAGAACCTTGGCTCGGGTGGCTCGGTTACCCAGGTCAACACCACTCTGGACACCGGCTCGCTGGTGCTGCGCAGCGGCCAGGACACCAGCCTGATCGGCGCGCAGGTACGCGCTGACCGTATCGATGCCACCATCGGCGGCAACCTCAACATTCTGTCGCGCCAAGACACCGAAACGTCCAAGAGCAAGCAGAACAGCGCAGGCTTCGGTGCGAGCATCTGCATTCCGCCGATCTGTTATGGCTCCCCGGTAACCGCGTCCGCGAACCTGGCGGCGTCGAAGATGAACAGCGACTACCAGGCGGTGACCGACCAGAGCGGCTTCTTTGCCGGTAAGGGTGGCTACACCATCGATGTGGCGAAAAACACCACCCTGCAAGGTGCGGTGATTGCCAGTGAAGCCACGGCCGACAAAAACCTGCTGCTCACCGATCGGCTGCTGGTCAGCGACATCAAGAATAAGAGCGAGATCAAGAGCCAATCGGCCGGCGTCAGCGTCTCCGGTTCCTACAGTGGCGGCGCGACTACCCTCACGCCGGGTGCCTTGTATGGAATGTCGCTGAACGATTCGGACCACAGCTACACGCGCAGTGCCGTCAGCGAAGGCACGATCGTGGTGCGCAACCCTGAAGGCGCGGGTGACCTGGTCGGCCTGAACCGCGACACCGCCAACGCCAACCAGCGTCTCGACAAGCCTGATGAAAAGGCCATGCAGGAACGCATGGATCTGATCAAGAGTTCGATGGAGTTGACCAAGGGCATTGGTGATGCGATTGCTGCGGCCAGGATCAGGGCCGCTGACGACCCTAACAGTGACGTCAACAAAGCCACGCGCCTGAAGTTGATTGATGAGGGTATCGCCAATCCGACACAGGCTCAGATCAGCCAGCGTGCCCAGCAGGATTATGGCGTTGGCAGCAGCTTCCAGAAGGCCAGCCAGGCAGTGACTGCCGTGGTGCAAGCGGCGATGGGTGGCAGCGTAGGTGGGGCGTTGGCGGGGGCGGCGGCGCCATATCTGGCAGAAACAATCAGGGACAGGACCAAGGGCGACCCTACAGCCAATCTGATGGCCCATGCGGTACTGGGTGCTGTGCTCGCCAAGGCTGGCGGTAACTCAGCACTCGCTGGTGCAGCCGGTGCTGTGGCGGCAGAGGAAACCGCACGTCTGATCAAAGAGAACCTGTATGGCGATGTCAGTAACGAGAACCTGACCCAGGCGCAAAAGCAGACGATCTCCAGCCTCGCGACCTTGGCGGGTGGCCTTTCAGGATCGTTGTCCGGCAAGGGCGCACTGGATGCGGTGGCAGCGGCTCAGGTTGGGAGGAATGCGGTTGAGAATAACTATCTCAGCGTGCCGGAAGCGACCCGTAAGTTTGTGCTTTCACGCAAGCAAATGCTGGGCACCATCACTGACAAAGAAAAAGATGAACTCGCGTATATAAACGTTATCGATAAAGATCGAGATGAAGCGATTCGCGATGCCTGCACTACCGGAAATTTGTCCAGTTCCGCTTGCGGTCGTTTGATCGAACCTGCACGTCAGGCTCTTGCGGAATACGAGGCTCCTGTCTCTGTCCGTCTGCTTTATAAAGAACTTTACCCGGCTGATGCAAAAAATGCCGAGGCTGCATTACGTGGCTTAGACGATGCCAGCATTCTCCACGACATCGTGATAACGGACCTTGCGAGCCGTTCTGAGAAAACGCGGGCGGAAGTTGAGCAACAGTATGATTTTGTCATGACGATGCATGCCATCACGGCGGCGATTGCTGGGGGGTACGGATTAAAAGGGTTAACGTCTACTACAAAAGTGCCTGCATCGACTTTGATTTCTGGAGAGGCCAAAGTTGTCGGAACCGGAAAATCAGCAGCAAACGACGCGAGCTTTAATGTTCCCAAAGGCTACACACAAGAAATTGATGGAACCGTGAACGGCCCCGGTGGTGGGACTTACAAACCTACCGGAACGCAGGACGCCAATGGCAATCAGGTGTTTCTGGCCGGTAATGGTAACTACTACACGTTGACCGAGGATAGAGCGACGCGAATTGTTTCTCCTAATCCGTCCGCCGGAATTGGAGCAACAGGGAAAATCGGGGAGGATGCCCTAAAACCATTGGGTGGTCAGTCTCAAGTTACCTTCCAAACGACCCAAGGCGTGCGTGTCGTCGACCAGCTAGCTCCAGGTGCTTTGGCTCATGAGTCCAAGGTTGGATACACTTCACTCGACGCCAATACAGCCCTTCAGGTGATGAAGGATACGGAGCTCCTGAGCCGCGGTATGGTTAATGGGGTAACATGGAATTTTTATAGGAGCCCCGTCACAGGACGCGTTGGACCTGCGCCAGCCCTTGAAAAAGCTTTGTCCGACGCGGGAATCAAAATTAAGGTGCATTGATTATGGAATTTACAACCGCCTATACGCCAGTCACAGATTTTTTTTCATCTATGAATTCGAAAGAGCTAAATAGTTTTTATGAACTCTTTATGCTTAATAAACCCTACTGTTTAGATGAGTTAATTCAAGCTGTTTGGCATACGCCGGGATATGAAAGCTGGAACGCGGATTTTTCCCCGGAATCTTTAGATGGTGTGGCTGAGTGGTTAGCTTCACGGATTTATAAAGAGCAACTGTCATCAACGGTTAACGAAACAGGAAATGATTCAATTGCCGGCACGGCTGATTTGAACACACCTGTTCTATCCGAAGAGGCAATGTCTTTGGCTGTTTTAGTTGGAATGTATTATGGTGAAGTGGCGGTTCGAAATAACCCTGAACTGAGCTGGAGTCAGTTAAAAGGTAATAAGAAACAGGCGGATTACGGGCAGCCTGTTATATCCGCATCTGGCTCGCTGCCTACCAATCCAGTAAGAGTTGCTCATGCATTCGCGTGCGCTATTGCTGATGGATCAAAGACATTAGGTCGGCTTCGAGAGACATATAACTATTGGATGCAATTAATAAAGGCTAAATAAGATGTGCAGTGACGTGCAAGTATTTCACTGTGTCGTTTGTCGTAACTGTGATTGCGCTATCCATTAGGGGGCAGGCCACGTTTTTGTTTGAATGCTTGTGGAGAAGCAAATCTGGAGGTGTTACGTTCTTTAATAATTGGCTTTTTTATTTCATTTGTCTGGGAAGTTTTTAAGCTGGGCGGTTTTTAAAATAACCGCCCATTTTATTTATGAAATTTTTGAGTTCAACTTCCGGCCAATCACACCCATCTCGCAGCGGAATTGCCAGTAACAGCGCAAAATCGTGAAGCACAATCGCATCACTGCTGATCTCTTCCCGAAACGCGAGGTTCTCCAAAAACTGAGTCACCGCACGAATGCGATACGCGGCGGCATCATAGAGAACATCTAGGGGCGCTTGCGTGTCGATCACCAGCGCGGGGATGGTTGAGTCATGGCCTGTAAGCGGCATGTATCTATTCATAGGTAAAGCCTCGGTCGATGTAATGAAAGCTGTCACCTATCGTCGCCAAACGAATGGGTGACAGCTGTACGCAGGTTGGCGAACCGGGACCGAGTTCCGGCAGACCCGAAGGTCTCCCGCGCACAGCTGCCATAAAGCAGCGATGCGGGTACGGAAACCCCTGCAAGCAAGCAGAAAGCTTTCGCATACGGTCAACGGATCGCCAAATCCGATCGCCCTTTTGGACGACCGGCGGACTATAAGTCCTCAGCGTAAAAACACGCAAGGCATCAAAAGGCCAACGTCGCCCTGCGAGCCGGCGCCAACCTCAACGCCATCGCGGCAGCCAACGAGCAGCATTCGACCTACAACTCGAAAAAATCAAAAGCATCGAAGACCACGTCCAGCAAGTCTCCAGCGTGATCAAGGCCGGCGGCGACGCCACCCTGAGCGCCGGGCAGAACCTGCAACTGGTCGCCAGCCAGGTCAATGCCGGCAACGAGGCGTACCTGGTATCCGGCAAAAACCTCGAGCTCAAAGCCGCGCAAGACCAGGACTACAGCTTCTACAGCAAGACCAAGAAAACCTCCCAGGGCAAGAAATTCCGCCTGGATGAAACCGACGTCGTGAACAACGTCGGCAGCCTGGTCAGCGCGGGGACGAACAGCACCGTCGTCGCCGGTGCGGACCTGCTGCTGGCCGGCAGCGCCGTCACTGCCGAAAAAGGCGCTACGCAACTGGTGGCCGGCCAGGACGTGAACATCCTCGCCGTCAGCAACGCCGACAGCGCCCGCCACGAACGCAAGGAAAGCAAAAGCAGCTGGGGCGGCCTGAAGTCGAGCAAAGTCCAGGACAAAGTCGACGAAAAACGCACCACCGCCCTGGGCAGCATGGTCTCCGGCGAAACCGTCACCGTCGCCGCCAAACGCGACGCCACGGTCACCGGTTCCAACCTGGTCAGCACCGGCGACCTCGCCGTCCAGGCCGGCCGTGACCTGACCATCGACGCGGCGCAGAACACCTTCGCCCGCACCGACATGCACAAGGAAAAAAATCGCGACCTCACCGGCGTGCTGACCGGCAACAAGCTCGGTCTGGACGACATGACCGGCAACCAGAAGCTGTACATCAACAGCTCGAAGCGCAACGGCACGGCCAATGAAATGACCTTGACCGGCAGCACGATTGGTTCGAGCGCGGGCAATGTGTCGTTGACGGCGGGGCGTGAGTTGAAGGTGGTGGCCAGTGATCTGGTGAGCACCAAGAACATGGAGTTGAGTGGGGCTGATGTCACCGTTACTTCGGGGATGGAGACGGCCAGTCAGACCAGTAAGGACAGTTCCAAGAGCTTGGCGGTTGGGCG
>NZ_FKLB01000001.1:0-1670 GCF_900067035.1 Pseudomonas sp. 1 R 17 | reverse complement strand
GGTCGCGGAAAAACCGGCCAGTGAAGCCGAAACCACCGTACGGGTCGATACCGCGCGGCTGGACGACATCATGAACATGGTCGGCGAGCTGGTACTGGTGCGTAACCGCCTGGTGCGCCTGGGCCTGAGCAGTGGCGATGAAGCCATGCAGAAGGCCGTGTCGAACCTCGACGTGGTCACCGCCGACCTGCAGACCGCGGTGATGAAAACGCGCATGCAGCCGATCAAGAAAGTCTTCGGCCGCTTCCCGCGCCTGGTTCGCGACCTCGCGCGCCAACTGAAGAAAGAGATCAACCTGGAACTGGTGGGTGAAGAAACCGACCTCGACAAGAACCTTGTCGAGGCCCTGGCCGACCCGCTGGTCCACTTGGTGCGCAACGCTGTCGACCACGGTGTCGAAACCCCTGAAGAACGCGAAGCCTCAGGCAAGTCCCGTGGCGGCAAGGTGATCCTGGCGGCGGAGCAGGAAGGCGACCACATCCTGCTGTCGATCACCGATGACGGCAAGGGCATGGATCCGAATATCCTGCGCAGTATCGCCGTCAAGCGTGGCGTGATGGACAAGGACGCCGCCGACCGCCTGACCGACACCGAGTGCTACAACCTGATCTTCGCCCCCGGCTTCTCGACCAAGACCGAGATTTCCGACGTGTCGGGCCGTGGCGTGGGCATGGACGTGGTGAAGACCAAGATCAGCCAGCTCAACGGCTCGATCAACATCTACTCGACCAAGGGCCAGGGCTCCAAGATCGTCATCAAGGTGCCGTTGACCCTGGCGATCATGCCGACCCTGATGGTGATGCTGGGCAACCAGGCGTTCGCCTTCCCGCTGGTCAACGTCAACGAGATCTTCCACCTCGACCTGTCGCGCACCAACGTGGTCGACGGCCAGGAAGTGGTGATCGTGCGGGACAAGGCGTTGCCCCTGTTCTACCTCAAGCGCTGGCTGGTTGCATCGGCCGCCCATGAAGAGCAGCGCGAAGGCCATGTGGTGATTCTCTCCGTGGGCACCCAGCGTATCGGCTTTGTCGTCGATCAACTGGTTGGCCAGGAAGAAGTGGTCATCAAGCCTTTGGGCAAAATGCTGCAGGGAACCCCGGGCATGTCGGGTGCGACCATCACCGGTGACGGTCGGATCGCGCTGATTCTCGATGTTCCGAGCATGCTCAAGCGTTACGCCGCTCGGCGTATTTGATTCTGGTGGGGCATAGGCGGTATTGCCCGCCCCACCTAACGGAGTGTTTATGGCAGTCAAGGTCCTGGTGGTGGACGATTCGGGTTTCTTCCGCCGCCGCGTCTCGGAAATTCTTTCCGCCGATCCAAGCATCCAGGTGGTCGGCACGGCCACCAACGGCAAAGAGGCGATTGATCAAGCCATTGCGTTGAAGCCGGACGTGATCACCATGGACTACGAGATGCCGATGATGGATGGCATCACGGCAGTCCGGCACATCATGCAACGCTGCCCGACCCCGGTATTGATGTTCTCCTCGCTGACCCACGAAGGCGCCCGAGTGACCCTCGACGCGCTGGATGCGGGGGCGGTGGACTTCCTGCCGAAGAATTTCGAAGACATCTCGCGCAACCCCGAGAAGGTCAAGCAACTGCTGTGCGAGAAAGTCCACAGTATTTCCCGCAGCAACCGCCGCAGCCTGTTCAGCGCGCCAGCC